>CAZFKZ010000025.1:0-28482 GCA_964519035.1 uncultured Rhodobacterales bacterium
ATACAACTACAAGTGGTGCACATAAGATGAACTTAACTTCTCGCTACCCGCTCCAAAGTCATTTGGTATTTATATAGTTTTCTTTTTTCACTCTTTAATTTTAAATAATTTTTTTTTATTTTGTAAGAATAACGTTAATGAAACACTCACTATTATTATTAGCCCACCTATAATGGTGTATAATGATGGAGCATTATCATACCAAATAAAGTCTAACAATATAGATACTGGTGGAATTAAATAGAGAAATAATGAAGCTTTGTTTGCTCCAAAATGTCCAACTGTATACGTCCAGGTTAAATAACCAATCGTTGTTGGAAATAAGGCTAACCAAAGAAAAGCAATCCTGACTTCGTTAGTTGAATTAATTATAAAACCAAAAGTTTCAGGAAACCAAAAAAGCATAGGTATCGTTCCAAAAATTATAGTGTAGGACGCAGATGTCAATGCGCCGTAAATTGATACTAATGGTTTTAAAATATGAAAGTAGATTGCTGTCAATATTGCCGCAAATAGAATTAATGTTGCACCACTTCCCAACTCAAGTCCACCTTCTTGATCAATTGAAATTATACTCACTCCTACTAGACAAAGCGTAATACCTAGCCAATGAATAATAGTTACTTTTTGTTTTAAAATAAGAAATCCAATTAAAGCTGTAAATAATGGATTACAATTTACAATAAAACTACTGGCACCTGCCGAAACGTTTTGTTGACCATAGTTTAAGAATACATTGTACAAAAATATACCTACAAACCCTGCTGTAAAAAACCGTATTGCGTGTTCTATACTTATTTTACTTTTATAGCTATAAATACACCAAGCTAATGAAAAAAATGCAGCCAAAGAAAACCTTCCTGCTCCTAAAACGAGAGGGTCAGCTGTTTGTAATAGAAATGACATAACAGGAAAAGAAGAGCCCCAGAAAAAAACTGTAAATGAAACAGCCAGAATTGGTATCATATTCATGATAGACTTTCTAATATAGACATTACTTAATTAATTATTTAGGTAAAGTTAATTTTCCAATAACGTCGTATTTTAATAAAAGTTTTTGAACAAAACCATTTTCAATACTTTTTTTTATAAAGTCATTTATAAAGTTTTCAGCCTCAACATTTCCTGGTTTGCTTCCAATGCATTGATAAACAAAAGTAAAAGCTTCAGGCAAAATTTGACACTCTTCTGTCTTTTTTAAATCATCAATTAATTTTGGCCTTAATCCAGCTAAAACTTCATACTTATTAAGTTCAAAAATAGAGAATGATTCATCTATAGTCTTTGCTCTTTTTAAAATGGCTTTTTTGATATTTGCAGCTAGCCATAAATCATAAGCGCTTCTTTCTGCAACAGCTATCCTTACTCCTTTTTTATCAACATCTTCTAATGATTGAATATTTGAACTTTTCCTTACTAAATAAGTTGATTCAATCAATGTATAAGGCAAACTAAATGTTATAGATTTTGCTCTTTCAGCTTCATTAGCAATATTTCCTATATCCCAAACATCTTCTGAAACTGCGTCTGCTAGCTCTCCAGGTCTTTTAAACGGAACCAACTCAAGGTCAATGCCTAATTCATTTGCCAAGGCTTTTGCCATATCTGGAGAAACACCTTTTGGATCACCATTAGCTTCTTGGCCTGTGACTAATAAAAAATTACTTAAATTTATAGCGGCCCTAAGATATCCTTTAGGTGCTAACTGTTTTAAAATTACATCTAGCATATATAACTCTTTTCTTTTTATATTTGATTAATAAACATACTAAATTTTATTCTAGAAATATATATTAAAACGAAAATTGATGATTAATAATTAGGCATATTTAAATTTTAAAAATAAATAACGACCCTTTTTTTGATTAAGTTCACAAAGATGCTAATGTAAAGAACTTTTTGTGGGGTAATCATGGATAATTTATACAAAACTAAAAAAATTTTTTCAAAATTTTATGTTATACTATTTACAATTGTTCTAACTTTTTTTTCTTACCCTGTAATGGCTGAAGTTAATAGTGGTGATACAGCATGGATATTATCCTCCACTGCACTTGTTTTATTTATGACTCTTCCGGGACTAGCTTTATTTTACGCAGGACTCGTTAACTCTAAGAATGTTGTTTCTGTATTAATGCAACATTTTTCTCTTGCTTGTTTGGTATCAATTATATGGGTTGTAATTGGTTATAGCTTAGCTTTTACATCAGGAAATTTATGGATAGGTGATTTAAGTAATATGTTCATGAAATCTATAAATTTAAGCAGTGTTTCTGGAACAGTTCCTGAAAGCTTGTTTGCAACATTTCAAATGACTTTTGCAATTATTACACCTGCATTAATTATAGGTGCTTTTGTTGAAAGAATAAAATTTTCCGCAATGCTTATCTTTATCTCATTATGGATAATAATTGTTTATGCGCCAGTTACACATTGGGTTTGGGGAGGAGGACTATTATCTTCTTGGGGAGTAATGGACTTCGCAGGTGGGATTGTAGTTCATGCAACAGCCGGAACAGCAGCTTTAGTTACGGCTTTAACTCTAGGAAAAAGACGTGGGTTCCCTAAATCTATAACTCCTCCACACAGCCCTATACTCACAATGATTGGAGCAGCAATGCTTTGGGTTGGATGGTTTGGGTTTAACGGTGGCTCTGCATTAGGAGCCAATAGTAGTGCTGGCATGGCAATGTTAGTTACACATATTTCTGCATCTACAGCAGCATTAGTTTGGATGGTTATAGAATGGATAAGGTTTGGAAAACCGTCATTGATTGGAGCGGTTACAGGAATGGTAGCTGGTTTAGCGACTATTACACCAGCTTCAGGTTATGTTGGTGTGCCAGGAGGACTAATACTAGGTTTTTCTGGCGGTTTATTGTGTTATTTAGCCGTTGACTATATCCGAGGAAAACTACAAATCGATGATAGTTTGGATGTTTTTGCGGTTCATGGAGTTGGAGGCATATTAGGATCTTTATTAGTTGCTTTTCTAGCGACATCATCATTTTCAGGTTTAGGTTTACCTGAAGGCCAAACAGCTGGATCACAATTCTTTATTCAATTCAAGGGTACTGCACTAACTGTTGTATGGACTGCAGTTTTTACATATTTAATTTTAAAATTAACTGCATATTTGACCCCTCTTCGAGTTGATGAAGATGAAGAAATAGAAGGTTTAGATTTGCGCTCTCATGGAGAAAAAGGATACCACTCAGATTAAAGGAATCATTACATGAAATATTTTATTGCAATTATTAAACCTTTTAAATTAGACGATGTAAGGAATGCTTTGACTGAAATTGGAGTTGAAGGATTAACAGCCTCAGAGGTTAGAGGTTTTGGTAGACAAAGAGGTCAAACTGAAATTTACCGTGGAGCTGAATATAGCATATCTTTTGTGCCTAAATTGAAAATAGAAATAGCTGTTTCAGATGAAATGGAAACAGCTGTTCACGATGCCTTGATACAAAGTGCGGCAACTGGTCAGATTGGTGATGGGAAAATATTTGTATTAGATCTTCATAGCGCAACAAGAATTAGAACAGGTGAAAAAGAAAATAATGCACTTTAATATTATTTTTGATTAGTTCCATTCTTCAATAACAGAATAATCCGTTTCAATTCTTTTGCTTTGATTTTCAGTGCTCTGAATGATTTCTTCTTGAGCTAACTGTTTAACAGCCCAAATTGCAGCCCCCCTAACTAAGTAAGAGGAGTCTTGTAATACTAATTTAACTAAATATGGAACTAAATTAGGATTAGAACTGTTTCCCGCAGCTATACAACAATTTCTAATAAATCTATCTCTACCAATTCTTTTAACTGGAGACCCTCTAAATTTTAACCTAAACTCTTTGTCAGATAACTTTAAAAGCTCTAACAATTCAAAATTATAGTTATACTCACTGTTGGTAAATTTAATTTCATTAGACACTTTTGCGTATTTATTCCAGGGACAGATTGCTAAACAATCATCACACCCAAATATTTTGTTACCAATTGCTTTTCTGTATATTTTTGGAATTGTATTTTTATTCTCAATGGTAAGATAAGAGATACATTTTCTAGCGTCTAACTTATTAGGGCCGTCAAAAGCATCTGTGGGGCATATTTTAATACATTTATCACATGTTCCACAGTGATCTAACTCAGGAACGTTATATTTTAAAACTTTATTAACTAGAATAACTCCTAAAAAAAGCCAAGATCCAAAATCTCGTGATACTAAGTTTGTGTGCTTACCTTGCCAACCCATTCCAGATTTTTGAGCAAGTGGCTTTTCCATTAAAGGAGCAGTATCAACAAAAACCTTCACTTTAGTCTCGTAACGTTTGTCCATTCGAGATATTAGTTTACTAGAAAATTCTTTTAATCTTCCTTTTATAACATCGTGATAATCTTTACCCTGAGCATAAATAGATATATTACCTAAAGATTTATATTTATTTTTTTCTAATGGATCATATTTAGGACCATAGTTTAAACCAAGAATAATTGCAGATTTAGCTTCTGGCCATAAATTTAATGGAGACTTACGCCGTTCAAATGTATCTTCGATCCAATCCATATCTCCATGAAAACCTAATTCAATAAATTTTTTGAGGCGTAAACCTATAATTGCAGGTAAAGATGGGTCGACAATTTTACATACATCAAATTTAAGCTCTTTTGCTAATTGATTAGTTAAAATGCTGGCGTTCTTTTCATTCATTAGAATAATTACTCAAAATCATTTAAAATCAATATCACCAGAATAGTATTGCCTTAAAAAACTATCTTCATATAATTCAAATTTATCCATTTTTATTGCATTTTTTATGTTTTTCATTAAATCTAAATAAAAATGTATATTATGTAAGCTTAATAACATTAGACCTAATATTTCTTGTGCTCTAAATAAATGATGCAGATAAGACCGTGTAAAATTTCTACATGTATGACAGATACAATTTTCATCTAATGGCCTATCATCCAATATATGTCTGGCATTTTTAATGTTCACAGTTCCTCTAGACGTAAAAGCTTGCCCAGTTCTACCTGATCGAGTTGGTAAAACACAATCAAACATATCAACACCACGCTTAACCGCACCAATTAAATCATCAGGTTTACCAACACCCATTAGATATCTTGGTTTATCTTTAGGCATATGTATAGTCGTTTGATCTAATGTTTTAAACATCAATTCTTGACCTTCACCAACAGCTAATCCTCCAATAGCATAACCTTCAAAGTTATTTTTAATTAGTTTTTCTACTGATTCTTTTCTTAAATCTTCGAAAATAGAACCCTGAACAATACCAAATTGAGCATATCCGTCACGATCTATAAATGCATCTCTACTTCTTATTGCCCAATTTAAAGATAGTTTCATTGATCTTTGAGATTCTTCATATGTTGCTGGAAAAGGAATACACTCATCTAACTGCATAGTAATAGTTGCATCGAGTGCATTTTGAATATCAGTACTTTTTTCTGGAGATAAAAAATATTTTGTTCCATCTAGGTGAGATTTAAAAGTAACACCATCTTCAGTGATTTTTCTTAGTTTACCTAAACTCATGATTTGAAAACCACCAGAATCTGTTAAAAGAGGCTTGTTCCACCCCATAAATTTCCTTACTCCTCCCATTTTTCTGATGTTTTCTTGTCCAGGCCTTAACATTAAATGATAGGTATTTGCTAAAATAATTTGAGCACCAGCTGCATCAACATCCCGTAAATGCATTGCCTTAACACTAGCAGCAGTTCCAACCGGCATAAATATAGGCGTATCTATATCACCGTGAGCAGTCGTTAATTTTCCTAACCTTGCATGATTATCTTGCTTAATTAATTTAAATTTAAAATTTTTGTTCATTCATTATTCCCAATTATTTTTTCGAAATATACAACTATCCCCATAAGAAAAAAATCTATATTTATTTTGTATTGCGTGATTATAAGCTTTGAAAAGGCTTTCTCTTCCGTAGAAAGCTGAAACCAACATTAACAAAGTAGATTTTGGTGTATGAAAGTTTGTTATTAGTAGATCTACAATATTAAATTTAAATCCAGGCGTTATATAAAGTTTAGTAAAACCAGACCAAGGCACAATTGCACCTCTATTCTTCAAAGCTATTGTTTCTAAAATTCTTAAGCTTGTTGTTCCTAAAGCTATGATTCTCTTTTTATTCAAAATAGCATTATTTATTATGTTTGATGTTTGTAAGCTTAAGGATCCCCATTCCTCATGCATTGAATGATTTAAAACATTTTCAACTTTAACAGGCAAAAAAGTGCCTGCTCCTACATGCAAAGTAATTGGAGCTATTAAAACACCTTTTTTTTCTAATTCGTTTTGAAGCTCATCAGTAAAATGTAACCCAGCTGTTGGAGCTGCAACAGCACCTTCATTGGCTGCAAAAATAGTTTGATAGTCAGATTTATCTTTATTATTTTTTATATCTCTTTTTATATATGGAGGCAGAGGCATTGTGCCTTGTTTGTTAACTTCTGCTAACAAAATGTGTTCATCTTTGTTAAATTCTAACAACACATCTCCAGCAATATATTTTTCAATTATTTTTGCTTTAAGATTATTTTTAAAAACTAAAATCTCGTTTAATCTACATTTTCTCCCAGGCTTTAAGAACGCTCTCCATGTATTTTTATTTACCTTCAAGTGTAAAGTAACTTCAATGTCAACATCATCTCTCTTTCCAAATAAACGTGATGGTATAACTTTTGTATTATTAATAACTATAACATCTCCTGAGTTAAGAATACTTGGGAGGTTTAGGAATTTTATATCATCGAAACTGTCACCAATACATGATAACAAACGAGAACTATCTCTAGGAAAACAAGGTTTTTGAGCAATTAAATTTATGTCTAATTCATAATCAAATAGTGAGATATCCATTTAAAAAACCTAAGAAAAATTATTCGAAAATCTGAATAACCCCTACTACCTCGTCTATTTTATTTTTTACAACTAAACACTGAACTTTTGCTTCACGCATTCTAATTTCTGCTAATTGTAAATTATCGGTTTCAAGTGCAGTTAAAGGTTTAATATTCATTAAATCTGTTGCTTTAAGGTTACTAAAATTTGGTTTATCTATTAGTGCACGCCTAATATCACCATCAGTGATGACTCCGTATAAATATTTTTTTGACCCAACAAGAGCTAAACCAAGACGACCTTCAGTCATTTTAATCAAAACATCTTGAACGCTAGATGCCTTATCGACAAAAGGTAAATTACTTTGTTTCATTTCATCTTGAACGTTAGACAAAAGTCTTTTTCCTAGTGTCCCCCCTGGATGAGTTAAAGCAAAATCTTCTGGTTTAAAATTTTTTAACTCCATCAAAGAAACCGCTAATGCATCACCCAGAACCATAGTTATCATAGTGGATGTAGTTGGAGCTAAATTTAATGGACATGCCTCTCTATCAACAGACATATCTAATATGATTTTTGCTTCAGAAGCTAATGTAGAATTTTTTACACCGGTAAGCGCTATTATTGTAACCCCTAATCTTTTTAATGCTGGAATTAAAACTAATATTTCATCTGTTTCTCCAGAGTATGATATTAAAAGTATTACAGAGTTTGGTTGAACTTTTCCTAAATCACCGTGTATTGCCTCAGCAGGATGTAAAAATATACTTGGTGTACCAGTAGAAGCTAGGGTTGATGAAATTTTTCTTCCTACAAGACCAGACTTTCCCATGCCACATACTATTATATGTCCAGACGCTTTATGCATTAAGTCTGAGGCTGCTATAAAGTCATCTCCAAGCATTTTTTCAAATCTTTTTATAGCTAATTTGTAAGCCTTTGTTAAACTAAGTGCTGTTTCTATTGCATTCATTAAATTCACCATTTATCATACAATTTGTTTTAGCTTGAAATAAGAAAAAATACTACAAAAAGGGTTAAATATCTTGAAAATTCATTTTAGTATTGCAAAGAATAAAAAAGCAAAAACAGCTGCTATTAATTTGCTTAATCTATATGGGCAGACTGAACTATCAAAAGCCGAAATCATAGTTGCTGTTGGTGGTGATGGAGCTATGTTGGCGGCTATGAGAGAGAGTATTTCTTTTAACATTCCTGTTTTTGGACTTAATAGAGGAAACATAGGCTTTCTGATGAATGAGTTTGAAGAATTAAACTTAATTCAAAGATTAAGAGAAGCTTATGAAATAATTGTCCATCCTCTAGAAATGGTTGCAGTTGATTCAAAAAATAACAAATATATTGAACTTGCTATAAATGAGGTTTCTATCTTTAGGAGAACACATCAAAGTGCTATTATATCTATTAAGATTGATGAAACTGAAAGATTAAATGAACTTACCTGTGACGGAGTAATGGTTGCTACCCCTGTAGGTTCAACAGCCTATAATTTATCAGCACACGGACCTATTTTGCCTATTGGATCAGAAATATTAGCTTTAACTCCTATAAGCCCTTTCAGACCCAGAAGATGGAGAGGTGCCTTAATTAAAAATAAGTCTACAGTAGAGTTTAATATTATTAATTCAAAACTTAGACCAGTTAGTGCTAGTGCGGACTCTAAGGAAGTAAAAAATATAGAAAAAGTTTTTGTATCTCAAAGGCATGACATTGATCTAAAAATCCTCTATGATAAAACAAATAATATGGAAGATAAATATTTAAAAGAGCAATTTTCTATAGGGTAAATAAATCTAATTGACCTCTTCTTGCTGTCTAAACCACATTTCAGAATAAAGACCATTTTTGTTAATTAATTGAGTGTGTGTTCCTTCTTCTGCTATTTTACCATTTTCTAAAACAATTATTTTATCGGCGTCAATAACAGTTGAAAGTCTATGAGCAATAACTAATGTAGTAGCATTTTTAGATAATTTTTTTAATGATTTTTCTATTGATTTTTCTGTCTTTGTATCTAAAGCTGACGTTGCTTCGTCAAATATAAATATTTTAGGATTTTTGAGAAGTGCACGGGCAATAGCCACTCTTTGTTTTTCTCCACCTGATAATTTCAAGCCTCTTTCACCAACAATAGTGTCGTACCCTAATTCTAAATCCTCAATAAATTTATCAATTGAAGATAATTTAGCAACGTTGTTGATTTCATCAATGGAGGATTCAGGTTTTGCATATGATATGTTATACCTAATTGTATCGTTAAACATCACAGTATCTTGAGGAACAACTCCAATATTTGATCTTAAAGAGCTTTGAGTAACTTCTTTTAAACATTGATTATCAATTTTAATATTTCCTGAAGATGGGTCATAAAACCTAAATAATAATTTAGATATTGTAGATTTGCCTGCACCAGTTGGTCCAACTATGGCAACTTTTTCTCCAGGGTTTACTATAAAATTCACACCTTTTAAAATAACTCTATTTCCAAATGAAAATTTTACATTTATGAATTCTATTTTGCCACTTTGTACATCTAGATTTTTTGCATTTTTTTTATCTAGAATATCTGGCTTTTCTTCAACTAAGGCAAACATTCTTCCCATATCTAATAAAGATTGTCTAATTTCTCTATACACAAAACCTAAGAAGTTTAAAGGAAGGTATAACTGTAACAAAAATGTATTAACAACAACAAAATCACCAATAGACATATTTCCTTTAGCTATGTCTTCGCCGGCCATACCCATTACAATAAATAGACCTAAAGCAATAATTCCTCCCTGACCAATATTAACTATAGATAAAGATGATCTAGCTTTAACAGCAGAATCTTCATAAACTTTCATTGCAGCGTCAAATCTATCCGCCTCTACTTGTTCAGCGTTAAAATACTTAACTGTTTCGTAATTCAACAGACTGTCGATTGCTTTAGTTGATGCATTCTCATCAGCTAAATTCATTTTTCGCCTTATTGCTATTCTCCATTCAGTAACCTTAATAGTATAGAGTATATAAACTAAAACTGTAGTAACAGTAACAGCTGCATATATAAAACCAAAAGTAACCCACAAAACAATTCCGACTGTTATTAATTCAACCAGAGTTGGAACAATTTCAAAAGCCGTAAACCTTAATAAAAACTCTATCCCCTTAGCACCTCTATCTATGGCTCTAGTCAATCCTCCAGTTTGTCTATTAAGATGAAATGTAAGTGATAAGCTGTGCATGTGCTTAAAGGCTTGTAAGGCTGCGCCTCTTACTGCTTTTTGAGCAACTCTGGCAAAAACAAATTCTTTAGCTTCATCGAAGAAAACTTGACCTAACCGAGCTAGTGCATAAGAACCAATAACAGCCCACAATAAATTTATATCGACTGATTTCCCTTGGGAAACTAAATCAACTGCTTTTCCATATAAAAATGGTGTGTATACACTTACTAATGTAGCTAAAAATAAAAATATAAAAGCTAAAACTATTCGAATAGGCATTTCTTTATTGCCTGTAGGAATTACAAACCTTATTAATTCTTTTAGAGTTCTTAATGGAGTTAAAATTTTATCATTTGAAGATAGTGCTACAGTGTCATTAATCATGTAAACCTATCAAAAGTATATTTATAGTTGTTACGCTACGGTGAAACTTTCACCACATCCACATCGAGCAATTTCATTTGGATTAGAAAATTCAAACCCTGAACTAAACTTTTCTTCTTTATAATCCATTTCAGAACCAATTAAAAACATGATTGCAGCTGGATCAATACATATAACTATATCTTTTGAAATTATTTTTTCTTCAAAAGGTTTCGTTTCATTTGCGTATTCAACATTATATTTCATACCAGAACAACCTGCTGTTTTAATCCCAATTCTTAAGCCAATTACTTGGGAGTTAGCCTCTTTCATTAAACTTTTAACTCTATTCGCAGCAGCATCTGTTAATGTTAATAAAGGCTTGTTTTCATTAATCATTGACAACTCCTTTCAAATTAATATATGTCAAGCGCCATTTTAGCATCTTCACTCATTCTGTCTTTTGTCCAAGCTGGTTCCCAAACTAATTCAACCTCAATTAAACCTACATCTGTAACTTTAGCTATTGTATCAGCAACTTGGCCAGGCATTTCGCCTGCCACTGGACATCCTGGAGCCGTAAGAGACATTTTGACCTTCACATCATTTCCTTCAAGCAATTGAATATCATAAATTAAACCTAGATCATATATATTAACTGGTATCTCAGGATCAAATACTGTCTCAAGCGCGCTAATTATACTATCTAATTCAATTTTTTTGTTACAGTTATTATTTTTTTTTCCTGCTTTAGCTGTAAAAGGAGCGTGGGGATTATCAGATGGATGATGTGGCATAAAAGCTGAAAGTGGGAGATTATCTATATCATTCATATTAGGCACCGAATATTTTTTTAACTTTAGTTAAAGATTCTGCTAATTTATCAAAATCTTCACGAGTTGAATAAGCTCCTACTGATGCTCTAGTGGTAGAAACTAAATCAAATGCGTCCATTAAAGGTTGGGCACAATGGTGACCTGCTCTAACTGCAATACCTTCTCTATCAATGATAGTTGCAATATCATGTGAATGAGCACAATCCATAGTAAACGAAACTACACCAGTCTTGCTAGGAGCTTTTCCAAAGACTTCTACCCCAGCAATCGAGTCTAATAATGATGTTCCATAGGAGATAATATCTTTTTCATGTTTTCCAATTTCATCAATACCAACTTCAGTAACCCAGTCAATTGCTTCTCCTAAAACAATAGCTTGAACTATAGGAGGGGTTCCAGCCTCAAATCTTGCTGGAGGCTCTGCATAAGTTGATTTTTCTATTTTAACTACATCTATCATATCACCTCCACCAAGAAATGGAGGCATTTTTTCTAAAATATGAGATTTTCCGAAAAGAACTCCTATACCTGTTGGTCCATATAACTTATGTCCTGAAAAACAATAAAAATCACAATTTAAATCAACAACATCAACGTTACCATGAATAATGCCTTGGCAACCATCAACTACACTTATGGCTCCACAGTCATTTGCAATTTTACAAATTTCTTTAACTGGAAACACTGTTCCTAAAACATTAGAAACATGCGGAAAAGCAATTACTTTAGTTCTTTCTGTAACTAGATTTTTAATTATATTTGCATCAAAGTCTTCGTTAGGACTGATGTTAGCGGCAATAATCTTTAGGTTTTTTTGTTCTGCAATAATCTGCCATGGAACTATATTCGCGTGGTGCTCCGCAATTGTGATTATTATTTCGTCACCAGATGAAAGGTTTTTTAATCCCCAACTGTAAGCTATCAAGTTAATCGCCGCTGTAGCACCTGAAGTAAAAACAACTTCTTTTTCGTTGGCATTAATAAAATTTCCTATTTTACGTCTAGCACCTTCATAATCTGATGTAGCCTCTTCTGATAATTTATGAAGTCCTCTATGAACGTTTGAGTAGTTAAAAGAGTAACTTTTGTTAATTGCATCTATAACACGCTGAGGCTTCTGCATAGATGCTGCCGAGTCAAGATATATAAGAGGTTTATCCCAGACTGTTCTATTTAAAGCTGGAAACTGGGCTTTTATTTTATTTACATCGTATTTGTTAATCATATCAATCCTATTTTAACACATTTGACTTTATAATTGAAACCAACCCTTGTTTAGCTTCATCGAAAATAAATCCATGAAGATTCTTTTCTACAGATTGAACTATAATGTCTTCTAAAAAAGCATTAATTAATATCTCTCTTGCTTTTTCAAGAGATATCCCTCTACTTTTGAGATAAAACAACTGATCATCGTCTAATTCACCAACGGTTGCTCCATGAGCACAAATAACATCATCCGCATAAATTTCTAGTTCAGGCTTTGCATTTGCGCTAGCTTTATCTGACAATAGAATAGCTCTACTCATTTGTTGACCGTCTGTTTTTTGGGCACCAGGAGCCACTCTTACTTTACCTTGAAAAACTCCAGTTGATTTTCCTCCTAAAACACCTCTCACTATTTGCTTAGATGTACAATTTGGAACGTCATGATATATAGCAGTAGTTAGGTCATGATGTTGGTTAGAACCTGATAAGTATACTCCATTAAGATTCAAAACTGCTTCTTCACCTTTAAGATGTGCGTGGGTTTCAGACCTTGTAAATTCACTACCCTTGATTAATGAAAATGAATTATAAATAGATTTATTGTATAAGGTAACTAAATTTGCACATAAATTATAAGAATAATGACTATCCTCAAAAATTTTTATAGATTTTAATGAAGCAGATTCATTGATCTCTATCAATTGCAAGGGCATTATTAATGGACCTAAATGTTGAAAACGCTCAACAAGTGATAATTTACTATTTTTGTTTAATTTAATAAATAAAACTGGATGAACAGATTTGAAATCATTTCCTCCAGAATAATTAATTTCAACAGTTTTATCAAAGTTAAAATCTGCATCCAAACTTATCTTAATTATTGAAGGACAACACGAAATAGATGAACTAGTAGAAGGATGATTTGCTAAGTCTGTATTTTTAATCTTTGATAAAAAATCAAGACCCTCTTCTTCATTTAAATAAGATAAATTAATTCCAAAAGGTAATTTACTAGATAAATCTTCTCTGTAAGCTCCATCAATAAAATTAATAAAGATTGAAGAGTTTATTTTAGGTTCTAAAGATTTATTCTTTCTTAAATCAGGATGTATTGGTTCTATATATTTTTTACTTAAGTTTTTTAATTTGCTTAATCTCCAAGTTTCTTCAGAGGGTTTTGGCCAATTTTTAAAATCTTTAGAAGCAAGTATTCTATAACTGGCATCATCAAAATCTTTCACATAACTTTTTACTGAATTAATAAATTGATTGTTTTTTTCAAGCTGCATCTATTATTCCTGCATAGCCATTTTTTTCAATCTCAAGTGCTAAACTAGGACCTCCTGATTTAATTATCATTCCATCCGATAAAATATGTACATAGTCTGGAACTATATAATCTAATAGCCTTTGATAATGCGTAATAACAATTATAGCATTGTTTTCATTTCTTTGGCTGTTAACACCTTCAGAAACAATCTTTAATGCATCGACATCTAATCCAGAGTCAGTTTCGTCTAATATTGAAACAGAAGGCTTTAACATTGCCATTTGTAAAATTTCAAAGCGTTTTTTTTCACCCCCTGAAAAACCTACGTTTACTGACCTTTTTAGCATTTCATCTTTAACAAACATACTACTTGCAGCTTTTCTAGCTTCTTTAACGAATGTTAAATGATCTAATTCTTTTTCACCAATGTGTCTTCTACGTGAATTAACTGCCTCTCTAAGAAAACTTATTCCACCGACTCCAGGTAACTCTACTGGGTATTGAAAAGCTAAAAACATGCCTTGCCTTGCTCTCTCATCTGCAGTCATATCTATAATAGATTTACCATCCAACAAAACATCCCCAGTATCAAGTTCATATCCATCTCTGCCTGCAAGCATATATGACATAGTACTCTTACCTGATCCATTAGGCCCCATAATGGCATGCACTTCACCAGCATTAACTGACAGTGAAATACCTTTTAAAATTTCTTTATTTTCTATTTTTAAACGAGCATTTTTAATTTCTAGTAACGACATTACTTTTTTCCCAAGATACTTTTTATTAATTCTTTAAATTTTTAACCTACAGAACCTTCTAAACTAATGCCGATAAGTTTCTGTGCTTCAACTGCAAATTCCATAGGCAATTCTTTCATTACTTCTTTACAAAAACCGTTAACAATTAAAGATGTAGCTTGCTCAGTATCTAAGCCTCTTTGTAGGCAATAAAATAACTGATCTTCAGAAATTTTAGATGTAGTAGCTTCATGTTCCACTCTTGCAGTTGGAGTATGTTGATTGATGTAGGGTATAGTATGAGCTCCACATTTATCACCAATAAGGAGTGAATCACATTGAGTAAAATTTCTGGCTCCATGAGCGTTTTTTTGAATTTGCACTTGACCTCTGTATGTATTTTGTGCTTTTCCTGCAGAGATACCTTTTGAAATAATTGTAGACTTAGTATTTTTACCTATATGTATCATTTTAGTTCCAGTATCAGCTTGTTGTGCATTATTGGTAACTGCAACAGAGTAAAATTCTCCTACAGAATTATTGCCACGTAACACACATGAAGGATACTTCCAAGTAACAGCAGATCCTGTTTCAACCTGTGTCCATGAAATTTTAGATCTGTCTCCAATACAATGTCCTCTTTTTGTGACAAAGTTAAATATACCACCTTTTCCATTTTCATCGCCTGGATACCAATTTTGAACAGTAGAGTATTTAATCTGAGCATCTTCCATAGCAACCAATTCAACGACAGCTGCATGCAATTGATTTTCGTCTCTTTGAGGAGCAGTACAACCTTCTAAATAGGATACATAGGATTTATCTTCAACTATGATTAAAGTTCTTTCAAATTGTCCCGAATTTTGTTCATTAATTCTGAAATAAGTTGATAATTCCATAGGACATTTAATACCTTTTGGAACATAAACAAAAGATCCATCTGTAAATACTGCAGAATTTAAAGCTGCATAATAATTATCACTAATAGGGATAACAGAACCTATATATTTTTTAACCAATTCTGGGTGATCTTGAATGGCCTCAGATATTGGACAAAAAATTATACCTTCTTTGGCAAGCTTATCTCTAAATGTAGTTGCAACTGAAACTGAATCAAAAACGTAATCGACAGCTACACCAGCTAACATTTCTTGTTCTTTAATTGGAATTCCAAGTTTTTCGTAAGTTTTTAACAATTCAGGGTCAACTTCATCTAAACTATTTAAGATAGGCTTTTTCTTTGGCGCGGAATAATAATATATAGATTGGAAGTCAATTTTTGGAAAGTTAACCATAGCCCAATCTGGCTCATCCATACTCAACCATTTTTTATAAGCTTTTAATCTCCAATCTAACATCCATTTTGGTTCATTTTTCTTTTTTGATATAAATTTTACAATATCCTCGCTTAATCCGAGAGGTGCTCTATCTGATTCAACGTCAGTTACAAAACCATATTTATATGAACTTGATACTTCTTTAACTTTTTCAATTGTTTCTTGCGTAGCAACCATTGGCTTCCCTTTTCATACGACTGTATTTATACTTATATAATCAATTAATATTGAATTTCATCCATAATAGTTTTTTTTTGTTCAATTTCAAAAATACCTGAAGGATTTAACAAATCATCCAAAGAGATTTTTTTTAAAGATTGTCTGATAACTTCATTAACTTTGTTCCATTTACGGTTTAAAAAACAAACATTACTCGAATTACATGAAGAAGCCGAACTATCTACACATGCTGTAAGAGCAATAGGCCCGTCTAGAGCTTCAATTATTTCAACTATAGATATATCAGATGAATTTTTATTCAATGAATAACCACCTTGAGAACCTCGTTGAGCTGTTATTAATTCACTTTTAACGGTAAGTAGCTTAAGCAATTTTTGAACTGTAAATAAACTTATACCAGTTTCTTTTGACAGTTGACTAGCTGATGTAGAAAATTTGGATCGATTTGCAAGCACTCCCAAACATACCACGGCATAATCCGTCATTTTACTTAATTTAATCATAAATTATTATAGAAGAAAATATAGTACTTTAATAGTACTAATTAAATTAAACTAATTTCTAGCTTCATTTCTTAAAAGATATTTGCCTTTATCAATACCATTGAAAATTTCTTCAAGGTCAGGATGCTCTAAAGGCCCATTATCACCGTCACCTACTAAATTTTGCTGAGACACATATGCAGTATAAAAGGTTTCTGTGTTTTCAGCCATTAAATGATAGTAAGGTTGTTTACGTGAAGGTCTGATTTCAGCAGGTATGGATTGATACCACTCTTCTGTGTTAGAGAATTCTGCATCAACGTCTACAATCACACCTCTAAATGGATAAATCCTATGTTTTACAATATCACCAATATTAAATAAAGGATCTTTATCAATTTTTATTTTATTTGTAGCCTTAGATTTAGCTTTGATATTTTTATTATCAAGCTTTTTATCATTATTATCAGACATATTTTTACCTTATTGAAATTTGATCAATATAGTTGCAATCAAAATTAACCTAAACTTTAGATTTGACTTTGATAACTTGCCTGCCTTTGTACATGCCAGTTTTTAAATCAATATGATGAGGCCTGTGAAGCTCTCCAGTATCTTTACTTTCTACATAGGTATCACATGTCAAAGAGTCATGAGATCTTCTCATTCCTCTTCTAGATCTTGTTATTTTACTTTTTGGTACTGCCATAATTAACTCTCAAATAAAATTTTAATCTACAAAAAAAATTGTAGTAAATGGTGGAGCTGGACGGGATCGAACCGACGACCTCCTGCTTGCAAAGCAGGCGCTCTCCCAATTGAGCTACAGCCCCATAAACTTTATTGTTTGATATCCTTTGAATAACAAACCGTCAAGAGAATTATAACTCAACGTAAAAAATATTATAATAAATAGAACAGAATGTATGGTAGTAATATAATTATTATATAATCTAATAGGACTTGTAATGTTTTTTGGAAATATCAAAACAAAGTTATCAGAAGGATCAATTCTATCTGCTTCTATAACTTTGAAAGATAATAATGGCAAAAGAAAAATTTCAAAGGGTACAAAAATTGATCAAAACATAAAAAATTTATTATTATCTAATAATATATCGTCACTTTTTTGCGCCAATCTAGAAAAAGACGATATTGATGAGAATAATTCTGCACATTTAATTGCAAGTGCTTTAATAAATAAAAATAAAGATAATTTATCACTTTCCTTAGCTCTGCATGGTAGATGCAACATCGTATCTGAAATAGACGGATTATTTCAATATAAACCAAATCAACTTTATAAAATAAATGGAACCAGTGAAGAAGTAGGAATAGGAGCTAAAAATCCATTTACTATAGTCAAAAAAAAACAAGTAGTGGCAACAATTAAAATTATTCCATTTGCAGTTAATAAAAAACTTGTTGATAAAATTAAAAAGATTTCTAAACAATGTTTTGAAGTTTTACCGTTTTTGAAAATGAATATTCATCTAATTCAAACACAAAATGAAGGAACTCTAGAAAAAGTTCTAAATAAGACACGCATAGTTACTCAAAAAAGACTTGAAAAGCTAGGTAATAGTTATTTTGAAGAACAAGTATGTAATCACGATATTAAATCTTTATCACAAAGCATAAAAAAAAGTTTGAAAACAAATGCAGATATTATTTTAATTTTTGGAGCCTCTGCGATTAGTGATAGAAATGATATTGTTCCAATTGCTTTATTAAAAAATAAAGGTGAAATAATCCGACTTGGTATGCCTGTAGAGCCAGGAAACCTTATGCTTCTTGGGAAAATTGAAAAATCAAATAAAACAATATTTTTAGTTGGAATGCCTAGTTGTGCAAGAACAGAAAAAGAAAATGGAGTTGATTGGATCCTTTGGAGACTTTTCTCCGGTTTAAACGTATCAAATGAAGACATTAACCAAATGGGTGCTGGTGGATTGTTATGAATAATATAAATTATTTGATATATCATAATCCGAGATGTTCCAAATCTAGAGAAAGCTTGGAGTTATTAAAATTAAAAAATCAAAATTTTAAAATTATTTAATATTTGAAAGTAAAAATTGTTAAACCAGTTTTAAAAAAAACAATACAATGTCTAAATACTAATTTTTATGATGTAATAAGAGATAAAGAAATTATTTTTAAGAACCTTAAAATTAATAAACTTAAATTAACAATTGATGAAATAGTTGATCTTATAAACGTCAATCCAATCTTACTTCAAAGACCTTTGATTACAAAATATATTGGCTACGAGCCCATTAAAACTATTATTTCTAGACCTTCTGAAAGAACCCTTTCATTAATAAGTTATTGATTATCTTCCAATATAATATTACCTATAAATCTCTCATTTCTTTTTTTAGATAACTTTATTTGTTTTTGTCTTTCTTTAAAACGAGTTTTTTGTTTATTGGTGGATGCATTAAAACAGTTATGGCAACTTTGACCTTGTTCAAAAAAATTACTTTTTTTGTCTTCTTGAGTTATTGGCATTCTGCAAGCAAAACACATATCATAATCACCAATTTTTAAATCATGCTTTACAGAAACTCTATAATCAAAAACAAAACAGCTCCCTTTCCATTTACTCTGATGTTCTGGTATTTTTTCAAGATATTTAAGAATACCGCCATTTAAATGATATACTTTATCTAAACCCAGTGATTTAAGATATGAAGTTGACTTTTCACACCTAATACCTCCAGTACAAAACATGGCAATTTTTTTATCTTTTAAGTTTTCTTTATCATTAAATAAATTTTTTGAAGCCCAATTAGGAAAATCTCTAAAGTTTTTCATGTTTGGGTTAGTTGCATTTTCAAAACTACCAATAGACACTTCATAGTTATTTCGGGTATCAATGAGGATAACATTTTCATCTGCAATAAAATCGTTCCAATCTTCAGGTTCGACGTACTGACCAACGATTCTACTTGGTGAAATATTATTTATACCTAATGTCACGATCTCTTTTTTTAACCTGACTTTCATTTTAAAAAAAGGCATTTTATGAGTTAAAGAGTACTTAAGGTTTAAATCAGCCAGTTCAGTTCTTAGCCAAAAATGTTTTAAAATTTTATTAATTTCTATTTCTAAACCAACAATTGTTCCATTGATACCCTCACTAGCAATTAAGATCGTTCCTTTAATAGCTGTGTGTTTAAAAAGTGACTTAATTGAGACTTGATAATTCAATGAATTTTTAATTTCAAAAAATTTATAGAAAGTAACAATAATAAAATTATTTCCTGAACTTATCTCTTTAGCATTTTTTTTTAAAAAAAAATTATAATCTAATTGAGTATTCATGGCTTTTTTATTTATTTTTATTGTTAATTTATTGTATAAATATTTATTATAAATTATTAAATCTATCAAACACTTTTAAATAATATGCGTTAAAAATTTAAAAATGTAAATTAACAAAAAAATTTGAGTGGAGTGTATATAATGTCAGAGATAATTATAGATCAAGTTACGTTAGAAAAAGCAAATTTAATGATCCAAAATGCGATTAATAAAGCAAGAGAAATCAAGATAAATCCTATAATGGTTGTTCTCTTAGATCATCGAGGGGCAATTAAAGCTTGTCTAGGGGAAGACGGAATAAGTAGTTTACGTTTTAAAATTGCTCATGGTAAAGCCAATGGAGCATTTCAAATGGGCATGGGGTCAAGAGCTTTATTTAATAGAGCTGAACAGCAAGCGTACTTTATAAATGCGGTTAATGCTCTTACTGATGGTGCCTTAGTTGCCGTCCCAGGTGGTGTTTTAATAAGGGATAAAAATAATAATATTGTAGGAGCCCTTGGGATTTCTGGTGATACATCAGACAATGACGAAATTGCAGCTATTGCAGGAATAGAAAGTGTTGGGTATATAGCTGATATAGGCTAATTGCTATAAATACCAAAGTAAAATCACTGGAAGGAATATCAATATTAAAAGTAAATATATTCCTTTCATTGAGTTTTTAATAATAGGCTTGTTTTCAACTTCGTCATCTCTTGCATAACCATCTATAAACTGCTGTATAATTTTGTTTTTTTTAAAAAATTGATAATAAAATATAGCAGTTAAATGTAATGATAATATGACATATAAAACGTAATGAGAAATATTGTGAACTTTAGTAAAAAAGTTTATATATTCAGGTAATAAAAAACTTAAAGGTGCGTCATAAAGAACATCGTCGCTTGAAAACAATCCAGAAATTGTTAATACAAACAAAGTGATCATAAAAGTAACTACTGATAAACTAGCCGTTGGACTTCTTACACTCTTAGATTTACATTTTCCTGAAAAAAATGAGTATAATTTGTATGCTGACAAAGTAAAACTTTTGAATTTAGAGGTATATGAACCTATAAATCCCCAAACCAGTCTAAAAATTAATAAACCTAAAATGGCTACACCCAAATACTGATGTATATCAAGTCTATCTAATTTAGCTGATAATATTAATCCAAGAACAAGAATGATTAATAAAAAATGATAAATTCTTAAAGAAAGATCCCAAATTAATTTTTTATTACCATTTTTCATTTTTTATGCTTTATCAAATATAGTAATATATTCATATACTTTTTTATAGGAATAAAATGAGTTCAGGATGGAATAATGAAATGCTCGAGGGATTTCAGAGAATAATCAAAATTGATAAAGACATACAATTTATTTATAATACATTAGGTGTTCCTCAAAATAGATCAGTAGATGAAGGTTTTAAAAGTTTAGTTAGAATTATAATTGGACAACAAATATCTACATCTGCAGCACAAAAAGTTTTTGATAACTTTAAAGCAAAAGATCTTTTAAACGAGAAAAACTTATCTCAAATGTCTATTGAAGATTTAAAGTTGCTTGGTTTATCAAACCAAAAATCAAATTATATTAAAAATTTGGCAATTCTTCTCAATACTCAGAAACTTAACTTGAATGGTTTAAGATATATGGATGGAGCAAGTGTTAACGAGATATTGACTCAAGTCAAAGGTATAGGAAAATGGACTGCTAATAATTATAGATTATTTGCATTACAAGATGTTGATGCTTGGCCATCAGCTGATTTAGCACTTCAAGAATCAGTTAAAATCATTAAAAAATTACCTTCTAGACCAAAAGAAGAAGATATGGAAAAAATTGGTGGAAAATGGAAACCTTATCGAGGTGCAGCAGCAATTTTTTTATGGCAATATTATAACTATATAAAAAAACCTCATGTTTAGAAGTAAAAAGTAATAAATGATTAATCTAGAGAATATTTTAGCTATCATAGAGCTGATTAAAAAATGTAATGAATGTGCAGTTTTCCATTTTAATAACATGAGTAAAATTTCTTATAAAAATGATTTTTCTCCTGTTACTAATGGAGATATAGAAGTTAGTAAAATAGCTGTTGCAGGTTTAAATAATATATTTCCTAACACAACTATTATTTCAGAGGAGACTTTTAAATCCCAGCATAATTTTGATCTTAATAATGATTTTTGGCTAATTGACCCCATAGATGGAACAAAAGAATATATTAATGGATCACCTAATTTTACTGTTAACTTTGCCTTAATTAAAAATTATTCGTCAGTATTTGGTATTATTTCCCAACCATTGACAGGTAAGATTTGGTTTAACTATAATAATAAAGCTTTTAGATTAGATAAAAATAAAAATTTTACACAAGCAAAGCAAATCAACTGTAATAATTTTAATTACAAACACATAAAAACTTTAAGTAGTCTTAGTCATAGAACTAAGGATTTAGAAAATTGGATAAATTTAGTAAATCCTAAATTACAAAAAAACATAGGTTCAAGCATTAAATTTTGTCTATTAGCCGAAGGAGTAGCTGATCTATATCCTCGAAACTCGCCTACTATGGAATGGGATATTGCTGCAGGGCATAGTATACTAAGAGCTGCTGGTGGAAATATTTTGACTGAATCTGGCATGGAAGTAAAGTATGGCAAAGCAAATTTTAAGAATAAAAATTTCTTGGCTCATGGTAAATTATCAAAAAGGTTACCATCTTATTTTTTGATTGGATTACAAGATTTTAACCAGATTAAATACTTTGATGATATGTTTGCAGCGGTTAAAGCTATTGAAGATAATAAGTTAGTAGCTTTCCCAACCGAAACAGTCTATGGGATTGGTGCAATTGGAAATAACATTAGTGCCATTAAGTCTATCTATTCCGCAAAAAACAGACCTTCTAATAATCCTTTAATTGCTCATACTTTTAAAAAATCAATTGCTGAAAAATTAGTTTGTTTTACAAAATTAGCTCATTTGTTAACTGATAAGTTCTGGCCTGGTCCACTCACTATAATACTTCAAACTAAGAATACAAAACTATCTAATTCATTATCTCAAGGAAAAAGCACTCTTGCTTTTAGAGTTCCTTCTCATCCTGTCGCTTTAGACCTTTTAGAAAAAGTTAAAGTCCCTATATTAGCCCCTAGTGCAAATAAATCAGGTGGAGTAAGTCCAACTTCAGCAGTTCATGTTAAAGAAGATTTTGGGCCAAATTTTAAAGGAAAAAATTGGGAACTAGTTAGCATATTAGATTATGGGACAAGTGAAGTTGGAATTGAATCTACAGTAATTGATTGTAGAGGCGATAATCCTATTATATTAAGACATGGAAGCGTTACTTCAAAAATGATATATGATGTTACTAAAAAAGAAGTATTAACTTTAGGTAAAGTAACAAAACTTATTTCACCAGGTCTTTTAACAAGTCACTATTCACCAAAAGCAAAAGTACTATTAAATCAAAATAAGAAAATTAAAAATAGTGGCTGGTTGAACTTTGGAAAAATTTCAAAATCATTGCAGAACCAAGAAAACGTGTTTAATTTAAGTGATGAACGTAATTTGATTCAAGCTGCAGAATTATTGTATTCAGGATTAAGATTTTTAGACTCAAAAGGAGTAAATGTTATTCAAGTCATGCCTATTCCTAAAATAGGTTTAGGTATAGCTATTAATGATCGTCTATCAAGAGCTTCATCAAAAGACTAAAATTGGATTTAAAAGGAAAAAAATGAATTTTATTAATATAAAAAATCAAATAGAAAATTTAAACCTGAGATACCCTCCCATCTATAACAAAAAAGATCATGATAAATATGTAAATGACTGGAGAGAACAATATACTGGATCAACAATAAGTATTTTAAGGCCTTTTGATACTAAAGAAGTATCAAACATTATGAAATTTGCTTTCAAAAATGAAATTCCAATTATACCTCAAGGAGGCAATACAGGTTTATGCGGGGGAGCAACACCAGACAAATCTGGAGATTCTATAATAATTTCATTGGAAAAAATGAATCAAATTCGTTCTTTTAATATTGAAGCACAAACTATCACTGTAGATTCTGGAGTTATTTTATCAAAAATTCATGAAAAGGTTGAAGTTAAAAACTTGTTTTTTCCTTTAAGTTTAGGTTCTAAAGGATCATGTATGATTGGAGGAAATTTATCTACTAACGCAGGTGGAGTGAATGTTTTAAAGTATGGCAATTCAAGAGAATTATGCCTTGGTCTAGAGGTTGTAATGCCTGATGGTAGAATTATGAATCTTTTATCAGAATTAAAAAAAGATAATACTGGCTATGATTTAAAAAACTTATTTATTGGGGCCGAAGGCACATTAGGTATAATTACTGCTGCAACACTCAAACTTTTCCCCTTACCTAAAATGATAACTACTCTGTTTGTTGAAGCTAATAAAATTTCAAATGCGTTGAAATTACTAAATATTTTCAAATCTGAATTTCCTGAGTGTGTTGAATCATTTGAGTTAATGCCTAAGAGTTTTTGGATCATCGCTCAAAATAACATTGAAAATATTACTTTACCATTAGAAAAAATTCCTGAAATGGGAGTTTTAATCGATATTTCAAGCTATTCTAATCATGATATTTTAGAGAATCAAAAAGGCGAAATCCCAATTGTGAATAAAATTGAAAATTTATTATCTAAATGTTTTGAAGAAGAATTAATTACAGATGCAACAATTTGTCAAAATGAACTTCAAAGTAAAGCATTATGGTCAATAAGAGAGGCAGGTGCAGAATCTGAAAAAAAGGAACTTGAAAAATCTAATTTAATAAAATGCTTAAAACATGATATTTCACTCCCTTTGGAAACTATAGAAAATTTTCATATGGATGCTCAGAATATGATAGGTAATTTTTTACCTAATTTAAAAACAGTATTTTTTGGGCATCTTGGAGATGGCAATCTTCATTATAACGTTTTTGGTAACGGTTCTAAACCTGATGGTTTTGAAGGAAAAAGCACTCAATTAACGAATAAATTATATGAAATAGTTCATAAATACGAAGGATCTTTTTCTGCAGAACATGGAATTGGTCAATTAAGAAAAGAAAGTTTAAAAAAACATAAGAATAGTGTAGCGTATTCCATAATGATATCTATTAAAAAACAACTTGATCCCAAAGGGATAATGAACCCTGGAAAAGTTTTATAAATTAAGGTTTTGATTTAAAAAAATTTTATTATTAGTTACATGAAAATCACTAATAATTACTAATAATAGGAAGAATAAAAATGAATTTTTTCAAATTGTTTTGTGTTTTAATTTTATTGACTTTCAATAGTGCTATTGCTCAAGATAAGTTAGCCTCACAATCCTCTGATGACATTAATTTTACGAGTGATAGCCTAACAGTAGACGAAAAATCAGGCGTTATGACTGCTTCTGGCAATGTTATTATTATTAGTGAAGATCGTAAAATAAAAGCTGATAAAGTAGTTTATAACAAACTTAAGGATGAAGCATTTGCCTCAGGTAATGTTGTATTAATAGACAAAGATGGTACAAAACATGTATCTAATAAAGTAGTTCTTACTAATAAATTCAAATCTTTGCTAGCTATTCCTCTATATAGTAAATTACCGGATGGATCATCTATAACTGCAACAAAATTAACTAAAAACAATTTAGGTGAAAGTGTTTTCGACGAAGGTATCTACACAGCTTGTAACTGCGATACTGAAGAAGGTGAAACTCCTATTTGGCGACTTGAATCAAATGAAATATTTCATGATCCAGTTCAGAAAACTGTTTTTTTTAAACATGTCAAAATGAAATTATTTTTTCTTCCTGTTTATTACCTTCCATATATGAGTATTCCTGATTGGACAGTTAAAAGAAGGACTGGTTTTTTAACACCCGTCTATGGTTATTCAAAACGAAATAGATTTCATGCAAAAATACCTTACTACTTTGCGCCTGAAAATGATGAAACTTGGGATATGACTATAACATCTCATCAAAAAGGGAAAAGAGGTAACGCTGACCAATTAAATTTTAGGAAAGAATATGAAAAAACTAGACTAGAGACTAATATTTTTAGAGGTAATCTAGATACAATTAAGAAAGATGGTGATAACGTTTTTGGTATCAATTTATCTTTATTATCAGAATTTGGTAATAATTGGAATATGGAATTAGAGGGTAAATATTCAGACCAAGATACATTCATGAGAAATTTTGGATTTGATGATGATGCCAAATATAAAAGTTTTATTAATCTTAAAAAAATAAATAAAAATTCATTTTCTAATATTGAATTTTCTAATATTGAAAGCTTAGATGCTGGAATAAGTTCTTATAATGAACCTATATTGGCTCCATCAATTAATCATCACATTTTTGATAGTAATAATGATTATAATTATGATATTAAAATCAATGCTCATTCAATACGTAATGATGAATATTACGATATAAAAAGATGGTCAGGTTCTGGGAATTTTAATAAAACTATAAGGTATAAAGGCTTCAACATAGAGGGTGATGCTGATCTAGGTCTTGATTTATATTCTATACAAGATCGCCCAAGTACCGATAATAATAAAACCAAAAATGTGGAGAGAATTTCTTCAGGAATATCAATCGCCGCTAGCAAAGAATTTTATGTGAGCAATAATGTTTTAGATTACAGTCTAGAACCTAAAATACAAATTACTTCAAGAATGTCAAATGATACAAATGATAAAGTTCCAAATAGGGATTCTTCTGAATTTAGGTTAGATGAATCAAATCTATTTTTAAATAATCAATATCAAGGAAGAGACAACATTCAAGAAAACAGTAGAATAAATGCGGGTTTAACATCTTTTTTAGTAACAGAGAACTATGGGACTCTCAATTTTTTTGTTGGTCAAAGTCAAAGAATAAATGGCACAAATAATAATATCAAAACAACAAATAAAGATAGACAATCTCATATTATAAACACTATTGACTGGAATCCTGATGAAAAATATAATTTTTCATGGTTTTCACTCTATAATCATCATAACTTTAAGTCAGACATTTCCGATTTTGTTTTTAGTGGTAAAACTAAAAATGGTTTTGGATATTCAGCCAACCATAGTGCAATTAAAAAAGGATTTATTTCAGGCAACGACGATAGAGAAGAACTAATTCTTAGTTTTTCTAAAAGTTTTGATGATCTTAAAACATCTTATTCTAGAACAATTGATTTAAATAACGGTAAAGAAGAAATTATTTCTGAAGCGATTGGTATTGAATATACTGCAGGTTATATGTTTCAGAATTGTCTGACTATTTCATTTCAATATACAAACTCTGGTGGTAGTGAAGACAGGACAATACTTCCAGAAGATTCTATTTATTTAACTTTTGACTTCCGGAATCTTGGAGGTTATTCTTATAAACCTAAATTGCCTAAACAACTTTTAGGTAATAGTAATTAATCAAAAACGAATAAGAATTTTTGAAATAAATCTCTAGCTAACCTTTTATTAAATGTCTCAGTTACTTTAAAAACACCTTGTCTTCCACATTTTTTATATATAGGTAAAACTTCTTCAACGATATGATACCAAGGTCTGTTGTTATAATCATCAAAAAAAATTAATGATCCTTTTTTTGCATTTAATAAACTATATAAAAAACAAGCAACTCTGAATCTACCATCAATAAGAATTACATCAGCTTTTTTCTTAAATCCCCAAACAGCATTAATATAAGTTATAAAATTATCTCTCATATTATAACTTACTGGTCTACCCCAATCAGTAAGGTCTCCAAGGTCAACCCAAATAGTTTGTATTCGCTCATTGAAACTATTCTTATTACAAACTCTGTCAATCCACTTTTTATCACTATCAACTGCTATAATACTAGATTTTGTATTCTCTAAAACCCATTTAGTAGATTTACCAACACCATACTCAAAGTAAAATTTACTTTCAATAACATGTTTTTTAAATATCTCGTCGTCGCCATCAAACAAGATATTTTTATCATCATCTAAATTTAAAATCATTTTTTATAATCTCTAATAACAGCAAAGAAAATAAACCAGTAAAGTCGAATCTTATTTAAAAGACCTTGTTTTTCTCTAAGTTTATTAAATTTATCTATTCCACAAGATGTTTTGATTTTAAATTTATTCAATATATTCCTAGATATTATAAAAGATTGATATGGTTTTAATGTATATGTTCATACATAAAGTTAATATAATAAAAAACTATTATTTAGTTTTAAGTGATATTAAATATTTAATTTGTTCTCTTACGTATTGATTGTTAGAAATAAAAGCAATTAAATTTTAGTAAGTGTCAAAATTAAGAAAAAAATTTTAATCTATTAAAAATTATCTTTAAAGACTAATATAAACAATCATGCGAAGTAGCTTTGAAAGTAAAATTGCATAAAAATTCATATTTCACTATATGCATCTTACGTAAAAATTCTATCATTTAAACTTTTACAAATAAAATACATTCGAACTATTTTCACCATGATAAGTATAACTTATAATAGTTATTTACAAAATAAAATAATATTTTTTGAAGGGTTAATCATACGCCAATTCATCTGAGATGCTATAACTTGAAAAGTCTTCTTGGTAT
>CAZFKZ010000026.1:0-27473 GCA_964519035.1 uncultured Rhodobacterales bacterium
GCATATTGGGACATTCTTAATCCTTCAATATTAAACTTTTGATGATGAATATATCGATGTGTCTGGGTTAAAAAGCAAAAAGAAATAGCAGCCCCCATTATGTTTACAGGTGAAGGAGCAATCACACCATTAATGTCCATGCTTATTACAAAATGAGTCATTCCAGGTAAACCTAAAACAGTATCAACCTCAATAATATTATCTGAAGCTTTTGTAGTACTACGTCCAACTATAGTTCTAATTATTTTATTAAAATTAGTGTTTTCAGTAGCATTTTCAGAATTTTTCGAAACATTATAACCATCTACAGGTTCTACTTTACCTTCTGAAACCTGACCTGTTTTAACGATCATTCTATCACTAAACTTTTCAGTTATATTTGGAGATGGTTGTTTTTTATAGTAATTATATGGATCTTCAGGGTTATTTAATGAGCTTTCATTTAAACTTGAAAGATTTTTTTTTCTTCCATTTGCAATTAGAGAAAACGTATTTTTAAGAGGTGTTCTCAATGCAGTTAAAACTGGAGATGATTTAGAAGATTTATTAATTAATTCTTTAATTTTAGATTTATCTTCTGAAGATTTAATTTCTAAATTAATTTGTGTTGGTTCGGCATGACCTACGCCATCACCTTTAACAAAAGAACCAGTTAAATAATAAGAGTTCTTAACCTCACATTTAATCTCATCTATTGATATTTTTTCTTTTAATGCAGTTTTAAAAATTCTTCCTACAATATCACCATGAATAGACGCGTTAAAAAATCCAAGTGGAAATGGTGCAAGGTCAGTCCCATTCAAGTGTTTACCTTCATCAGAAGTTAACCTCCAAGAATTAGAGTTCAAATCACCTTCGTAACCAATTGTTTCTTTTTGTAAAAGTGCCATTTGACGAGTATGAGAAACAAAAGTTTTATTTAAATCATCACTATTAGTCGACGACCCTTTATTTATTAAAAATCCTAATGGATAATTGTCTTCACTTATATCATTGTAAATCATTATAAACCTTTTAAAAATTATAATAATAAGCGTAGGCTAAACGATTAAATATTATAAATTATAATATTTAATAAGTTAAATAAGTAAATATGATATTAATCAGGCAATAAATTAGTCAATTGGCCTTAAAAATTCAAAATCAACACCTTTATCCGCTTGCAAGACTTCGTTAAAAAATAATTTATTATAACCTCGTCTTTTAACATCTGATTTAACGGGCTTTTCTAATTTTCTTTTATTAATTTCTTTATCACTTAAAAGAACTTCTATATTTCTATTTAAAACGTCTAGACGAATAACATCTCCGCTTTCAACAATATTTAAAGTTCCTCCAACGGCTGCCTCTGGGCAAACATGTAAAACAATAGTACCAGAAGCCGTCCCACTCATTCTTCCATCAGATATCCTAACCATATCTTTAACACCTTGTTTAGCAAGTTTTTTAGGAATTGGTATTAAGCCCGCTTCAGGCATGCCAGGAGCACCAAGAGGACCAATATTTCTAAGAAGTAAAATACTATCTTTAGTAACATTTAAATCTTCGCTATCAATTCTATTAGCTAAGTCTTCTAAATCTTCAAATACTTCAACAATTCCTTCATGTAAAAGCAACTCTTTACTTGCAGCAGATTGTTTTATTATAGCAGAACCAGGTGCAAGATTACCTTTTAAAACAGCTATGCTGCCTTTTTCAAAGATAGGGTTTTGGGGATTTCTAATTATATTCTGATCCCAATCATATTTATAGCTTTCTATTAACTCACCCATAGTTTGACCTGTAATAGTAACAGCATCTAAATGAAGAAAATCTTTAAGGTTGCTCAAAATACGAGGAAGCCCGCCTGATTTAAAAAGATCTTCCATATATCCTGAACCTGACGGCTTTAAATCAACAATCATAGGAGTATTTTTTGTCATTTTATCAAAATCATCAAGGTTTATGTCAAAACCAAGTCGACCAGCTATAGCAGTTAAATGAACAATACCATTTGTTGAACCACCAACTGCAGATAAAACAGTTAAGGCATTTTCAAAGTTTTTAATTGTTAAAAACTTACTAGGTTTAAAATCATCAGCAGCGATCTGAACTGCAACTTTACCTGTTTGTTCGGCTATTCTTCTTCTTTCAGCAGAAACTGCGGGCGCACAAGCACCATTTGAAACCATTAAACCAAGTGCTTCTGTGATCAGGGCCATTGTGCTAGCCGTTCCCATTACACCACAGGTGCCTACAGTGGGTACTAGTTGATTATTTACTTCATTAATTTCATTTTCGTCAATTTCATCAGCTCTAAACTTTGCCCAGTAACGCCTGCAGTCCGTACATGCCCCAACACGCTCTCCTCTATGTGAACCTGTAAGCATTGGACCAGTCACTAGCTGTATAACTGGTAAATCTGCACTAAAAGCCCCCATTAATTGAGCAGGAACAGTTTTATCACATCCACCTATTAAGACGCATGCATCCATAGGCTGAGCTCTCAACATTTCTTCAGTATCAATTGACATAAGATTACGGAGATACATGGAAGTTGGATGAGCAAATGATTCATGCACAGTTATCGTAGGAAATTCTAAAGGAATTGCCCCTGAAGATAGTATCCCTGATTTTATGCTTTTAATTAAATCAGGAACATTACCATGACAAGGGTTATAATCACTGAAGGTATTTGTAATACCGATAATAGGCTTATCAAGCATTTCATCCGTATAGCCAAGACCTTTTATAAAAGCTTTTCTTAAAAAAATAGAAAACCCATTATCACCGTAACTAGTAAGATTTTTATACATACCACGTTTTTTATTAACCATATTAAACCTTTAATAAAGAAATATTATCCACGACCTACAAATGGCATGTTTGATGCCATTATTGTTAAGTTTAATATGTTAGTGCCTTTTGGTAAATTAGCAATATAAGCTACAGCTTTTCCACAATCTATAGATTCAAATACAGGTTCAACCATCATTTCACCATTAGCTTGAGGAACACCAGATTTAAACCTACTACCTATTGCAGTATCGGCATTACCTATATCTATTTGGGAAGCTGTTATGTTAAAATTTCTTCCATCTAATGCTAATGATTTAGTTAACCCTGTAATTGCATGTTTTGTAGCAGTATATGCTATTGTATCAGGCCTTGGAGCATGAGCAGAAATTGAACCATTATTTATAATTCTTCCACCCATTGGATTTTGTTCTTTCATTAATCTAACGGCTTGTTGAGCACATAAAAATGATCCCGTTAAATTTACATCAACTGCTTTTCTCCAATCTTCTTCTTTCAAATCTTCAATAGGTACTCTAGGAGCTCCCATGCCTGCATTATTAAATAAGATATCTACTCTGCCAAAGTCATTTTTTATTTTTTGAAAAAGAGAATTAACTTCACTTGAGTTTGTTATATCAGCAGGAAAAGGAATTATATTAACATCACTATTTTCAGATAATTTTACTGTTTTTAATAGCTCTTCTTCTCTTCTTCCAACAATATAAACATTAAAACCAGTTTTTTGAAGTTCTAATGCAGCAGATTGACCAATACCAGAACCACCACCAGTAACAACAGCAATTTTTTTCATGAATACAGTCCTAATTTTGTTATTAAAAATTTATAATTTAAAAGTTATAAAATTTATGAGGATTAGAAACCATAATTTTCTCTCTTAATCTATCTTCTATAACCCATTCACCAAAAGCATTAACTAAATCACCATCATTTGGATTGACTTCATATTTATTGGGATGTGGCCAGTCAGTTCCCCACATAATATTGTCTTCATTAGCATTTATTAAAGCTCTAGCCATAGGTAATACATCATCATATGGAGGAAGGTCGGTTGCACTAACTCTATTCGCTCCTGATATCTTTACCCATGTGTTACCAGCCTCTACTAATCTTAATAAACATTTAAATCCATCTGAACTAATTCCATTAGTTGCAGGTTGATAAGCAAAGTGACCAATTGAAATAGGAACAGAAGAAGCATTAAAAATTGTTTCTAAATCAACAAGATCTTTTCCAGGAAAAAGATACTCAATATGCCAACCAAAAGGTTTGATTCTAGCTTCAAGCAAAGGAATTTCACTTAATTCCATAGGCATTCCACCTTTATTATCCATATTTAGCCTTACACCACAAATACCTTGTTTATCAAGAGATGCTATTTCTTCATCTGAAGTATCCAGAGTTATTGCGCAAACACCTTTCGCTGTTCCAGGTTTCTCTTCGTTCATAACTCTAATACCTTTTAAGATGGCTGAGTTGTCAATTCCATATGGAGATGGCTGAGTATATACAACTCGAGAAACTCCTAAAGTTTTATGTAAATGTTTAAGATCATCTAATGTTGAATCTGGAGGATTATAACCACGACCTTCAAATAATGGATATTCTTTTTCAAATATATGGACGTGAGTATCAACAGTGCCATCAGGAAGAATAATATTGGGTACTTTTGGGTTTCTATCTGGAGCTATGCAGTCTTTAATTGTCATGTTATCCTCTTTAAAAAAATATTATATACTTGTAAAACATCTGTATTCAAACATTAAATGATAAATTTGAATAATTTAAATCAATAAAAATGATAAATAAAATATAAAAGATATCAGTGTATAAATCACTTTTTCTGATTTAAATTATTCATTAAAATCATTTTAGATTTTTGATTAAATATCTTAGTTTTATTATATATCAAAAATTTAGGCTTATGATTTATCTATGATTGAACAATTCTTAAATGAGTTATTAACCATTCTACCTGGTTTCTCTTATTTACAGTTTTTATCAACTATTTTAGTAGCTTTTTTAGGTGGTCTTATAAGAGGTTATACAGGCTTTGCTGGTGCTCTTTTGCTTTTACCAGGTTTTGTTTTTATTATGGGTCCCCTTCCAGCTCTTAACGTTGTTGTAATATCTGGTATGATTGGACAGTTATTAATATTACCAAACGCAGTAAAAAATGCTCAAAAAAAAATTGTATCTTTTTATGGTATAGGAATTTTTATTGGTGTTTATTTAGGTTTGTTTTTTTTATTCCAAAGGGAGATCCCAGACATTACTTTCTTTATGGGTATTTTTATAATAGTTGCTACGGTTATACTAATGAGTGGATGGAAATATAAGGGAAAATCTTCACCCGTTATTGCAAGTACTATTGGAAGTGGAATAGGATTTTTTGCTGGTTTTTTTGGAGTTCCTACTGGACCGTTGACTGGTTTGTTTTTCCTTTCACAAAATGAACCTACTAAAATAATACACGCAAATATTCAATGTACTGTAATTTTAACAGTAATTGCTTTTTTTTCTTATTTTTATTTAATTGAAGGTTATGAGCAAGATTATCTTTTTTTAGGTTTACTGATGTCAATACCCTTAGCAATTGGACTTAAATGTGGTCAACTGCTTTTCAAAGTTCTTCCTGAAAATATTTTTAAGCCAATTACATACGCTTGCCTTATAATAATAGGAGCCACTCTATCATTTAATGCATATATATAATTAATTATTTAAAAAGAGGTTAAGGTGAGTAAAATACTAGATAGCAACAAAATTGATCATATTGGAATAGTTGTAACAAATTTAAAAAAGTCCATAGAACATTACGAAAATGTTTTTGGAGTGAAATCAAGTGCTATCAAAATATCAGAAGCGCAAAAAGTTAAAATTAGCTTTATTGAGTTTAGTAATATTAAGTTAGAATTAATTCAGCCACTTGATAAAACTAGTCCTATAAATAATTTTTTAAATAAGAACCCAAATGGAGGTTTACATCATTTGGGAATTGAAGTTCATGACATTAATAAAAATTATAAAATTGCTCAAGAACTTAACCTAGAACCAATTAATGAGCCTTCTAAGGGTTATCATGGAAAGCTATTGTTTTTTTTACATCCAAAAAAAATGATGAATACATTAATTGAATTATTATCAAAAAAATAAAGGAGAATAAAATGAAAACTGATTACAAAGAAATAATTGTAGAAAAAAAAGAAAGTGCTGTCTGGATAACTATAAATAGACCAGAAGTAAGGAATGCTTTTAGAGAACAGACCTTAGACGAAATGAGAGAAGCTGTTCTAGAAACAAGGAATGATTCAACTATCACTTGCATAGTTTTTTCTGGAGCTGGAAGTGAAGCTTTTTCAGCTGGAGGAGATTTCTATGCGATGAAACGGTTAAATTGGTCTAATGCAGCCCACTGGAATGATAGAATGCTGGGGTTAGCTATGGCTATTAGAGGTGTGCCAATACCAGTTATTGCTATGGTTAATGGTTATTGTATGGGTGGAGGTCATGAACTCGCGTTATGGTGTGATTTAGTTATTTGTTCTGATACAGCTGTTTTGGGTCAAACAGGAGCAAGAGTAGGAGCATGCCCTACTGTTGGAGCAACACAATATCTTCCTAGGATTGTAGGAGAGAGGATTGCTAGAGAAATGATTTTTTTATGTAGAACATTTTCAGGCAAAGAGGCTGTTGAAGTAGGTTTGGCTAATAAATGTGTGAATCAAGAAGACCTTTACAATGAAACTGTTAAATGGGTCAGGCAAATTAAAACTTATAGTGGCCAAACTATTAGACAAACTAAGAAATCATTGAATGCTGAGTCAGATGAATTATATGCATCATGGCAGCATGGAATGGAGCTGTTAGCTCATGTTTGGGGATCTGATGAATGTATGGAAGGAATGAATGCATTTATTGAAAAAAGGAAACCAGATTTTTTTCAGTTTAGAGAAAAAAATGCTGAGATTGTAAAAGATTACCTCATTGGCTTAGAAAATGATGATAATGTTAAACCTACTTAACATAACATGAATGGAGTTATAGAAAAGCAGCCCTTAAGTGGGATTAAAGTATTAGATCTCACTAGGGTACTAGCGGGCCCTTTATGCACCCAATATTTAGGCGACTTAGGTGCAGAAATTATAAAAGTTGAAAATCCTTTAAAAGGAGATGACACAAGATCTTGGGGCCCTCCATTTGATAAAAAAATGTCTGCATATTTTTTAGGTGTAAATAGAAATAAGAAAAGTATTACTTTAGATTTTAAAAAACCGGAAGGTCTTGAAATTTTAAAAAAGCTTTTAAAAAAATCTGATGTTGTAATTGATAATTTTAAACCAGGTTTTTGGACTAAAGTTGGCCTAGATGAAGAATGGTTTAAAAAAAACGCAAAACAAATTGTAAGAAACTCAATCACTGGTTATGGAGACCTTGGTCCCCAAGGTGGCCGACCAGGTTATGATTTTTTACTTCAAGCTGAGTCTGGCTTAATGAAAATAACTGGTGAACCTTATGGAAATCCAATGAAATTAGGTGTTGCAATTGTAGATATTGTGACAGGATTAAATTCAGTAATTTCAGTTTTGGCAGGTTTGTTATTCAAAAATAGAAATCTTGATTCATCCATATTAACAGAAGTTAATCTTTATAATACAGGAATTTTTTTATTAGCTAATGTTGCTTCAAATCACCTTGCTTCTGGAGAAGAATCTGGTCGTTATGGTAATGGTCACCCAAATATTGTTCCATATAATTTATTTCAAACGAAAGAAGGTGAAATAGCTATTAGTGTTGGAAATGACAACCAATTCAAAATATTCTCAAATTTAATGGGTTATCCTGAATGGGCTAATGATGAAGAATTCAAAACAAATGAAAATAGAGTTATTAATAGAATTAAAATTGAAGCATTAATAACTAATGCTCTTAAAAATAATTCAGCTGATTTTTGGTATGAGGAACTTTTAAAAGCAAATATTCCAACAGCAATAGTCAGAAGTGTAAGTAACGCTTTAAGTAATAAGCAAACATTAGAAAATGAAATGGTTAAGGAAATTCAACATGCAAATGGAGGAATTTTTAAATCTGTTAATATTCCTATGTCATTAAATAATAAAAGAGGTTTAGATCACCCTCTGCACCCTCCGCGTTTAGGAGAAAATTCATATGAAATTTTGAGCAAAATTTTAAATTTTTCTGATGAAGATTTCTATAAACTTTGTCAAAAAGGAGTGACAACCGATGGTAGATAAAAATTATAATGAAAAATTCGTTAAAATATTAGTTATAAAAGATATAAGTCTTATGACAATGAAAATCCCTCTTAAAAAACCAATTAAGATGTCTGGTATTACAGTTTCTTACGCTGAAAATTTATTTATTAAAATTATTGATGAAACTGGTATTTTTGGGTGGGGAGAGGCATCTTCAGCACCTACAATGACAGGCGAGTTTGCTGAAGGAATGTTTGCTGCAGCGTCATTTTTAAAACCCCAATTAATTGGTAAAAAAATATCTTGTTTGGAAGACTTAAATTTATTAAAAAAATTACCTATATACGAAAATAAAGGTACTATTTCTGCCTATGAAATAGCCTTGATCGATTTAATTTCTAAACTTAATAATATACCTATTAATAGTCTAATAGCGCACCCTTTAAGAAAAAAAATTCCTATTATTCAGATGGTTGCAGGACAAAGTTTAGATGAAGAAATAGACAATTTACAATACGCTATTAGTAAAGGTTTTACTCGATTTAAAATAAAAATTGGTTCAAGTGGGAATTATTTAAATGATTTAGACCGTTGTAAAAATATAATTAAATCTTCTGGTAGCAGTTGTATTTTTTCAGCTGATGCAAATGAAGGTTATGATTTTAAAGATGCCTTAGCATTTTCTGAAAAAGCAAAAGAAGTAGGTTTAACCTTTTTTGAACAACCAATATCAGCAAAAAACTTAATGGAAATGACCAACATTACTTCTAAAAGTAGTGTTCCTGTATGTTCAGATGAAGGTGTTCATTCAATAAATGATATCAAATATATAGTAGATAATAAATCATCTAATGGAGTTAGTTTAAAAACTATCAAACTTGGTGGTATGTTAGATGTATTAAAGTGTGCAAATTATGCCTTTATAAATAGCTTGCATGTCAATTTAGCTGGAAAGGTTGCTGAGACATCTATTTCAAGTTTAGCAATTGCACATTTAGCATGTTGCATTCCTCAAATGGATTGGGATTTAAGCATTACTAATCAATACCTTAAAGAAGATCCCGTTCTTAAACCGTTAGAAATTGTAAATGGACATATCGAATTAGAAAACAATATTGGATTAGGTACTGAGATTGATGAGAAAATAGCATCAAAATATATTCAACTTTTTGAAAAATAAATTAATAATTTATTATCATTATTAATGATATAAAATATCTTAATTTATCATTTAATATTTTATTTGAGTTACTTTAGTGTAAAGTTAATATTTTTTTTAAATTGACTCTGGTTAATTTATAACAAAATATTAATAACGATAATTCTTTATTAATTGGGGATTTTTAATAAAGTTTAACTTTTATAATTAGGAGGATATATTGCTTAATTTAAAAAAAAGCATAGTAGGAGTTCTTGCTCTTACAACATTCGCCCTCAGTAGCTCGATAGCATTATCTGCTTCTTGCCCTAAAACTGGCGGTGTTTTAAAATATGGAGTTAAAGCCGAACCACCAACTTACGATATGCATGGAACAAATTCTTATGCTGTTAATCACTTTGTAGCTCAACATTACTCTACTTTATTAACTTTTGATTGGGATAAGTTTCCTAAATTAGAAGGTGATGTTGCAGATAGTTGGAATCAATCATCTGATGGTTTGACTTATACTTTCAAAATCAAAAAAGGAATTAAGTTTCATGACGGAACACCATTAACATCAGCTGATGTAAAAGCTTCTTATGATAGGCTTAAAAGCCCACCTAAAGGTGTGATATCTGTAAGAAAGGCTTTGTTCTCTGCTATTCAAAGCATAAGTACTCCAGATAGTGATACAGTTGTGTTTAAATTAAGTAAACCTGATGCTTTTATGATGAGTGGCTTTGCTTCTCCATTTAATGCTATTTATTCAGCAAAGGATATAGCAAAGGATCCAAAATTTCATATTAAAAACATAAATGGAACTGGACCTTATAAATTTGCTGGTCATAAATCAGGTGAAGCTTGGAAAGCTGTAAGATATGACGGTTTTCATCATGGTGATAATTGTCTAGATGCTACAGAAGGCTATCGAATTAAGAAACTTGGTGAGCCATTAATAGGTGGTCAAATTGATGCTGAGTGGAGAGGCACTGCTCCTCCTGAAAGAATCATGTTAAAGAAAGAAATGGGAGATAAAGTAACATTTCAAGCTAAAACACTGATGACAGCATGGGTTGTATCTTTGAACAGTAAAACTAAGGCTTTTCAAAATCAAAAAGTTAGACAAGCTTTAAATATGTGTATTGATAGACATGCCGGACTTAAAACTTTAGCTAAAATAACCTTTGTAGCCCCTCGTCCTTCTGGATTTTTATTATATGGAACAGAGTATGCTCTCCCTGATGAAGAGTTATTTCAAATACCCGGTTTTACAAAAGATATTGCATCTAGTCGAAAAAAAGCTATGAAAATGTTAAAAGAAGCAGGAGCTGATGGTCTTGAATTCACTTATAGTAATAGAGCTGTTTCTCATCCATATGATCATATTGCTATTTGGTTGATGTCTGAATGGAAAAAGTGTGGATTAAAACCTAAAATGATAACTAACCCAACTTCAAAATTTGTTAAAATTAGAAGAGAAGGTGGTTTCGATGCTACTATTGATTGGGCACCGTCATTTTTACCAGATCCTACATTAATGCATTTTAAATACATTTCAGCTGACAGAACTGCTTCAAACTACTCTAAATCTACTGATAGAGAGTTAGATAGATTGTTTGATGCACAAGCTGGCGAAACTGATGTAGCTAAAAGAAAAGCAATTGTTCATGAATTTGAGAAAAAAGCTCTCATAAGTTCTTGGGTGCTTCCTGTTACTTATACAGACAGAGTTATAGCTTTAAATAGTAAAGTAAAAGGCTATAAAATTGCATTTTCTCATATTTTAAATAACACATGGAGAGGTGTTTATTTAGATTAAAACATTAAACTTCAAAGTAGGGCTTTATGCCCTACTTTGCTTTCATTTTTTAATTTCCCGAAAATAGGTCAAATAATAATATGCTAAAGTATGCGCTTAAACGTATTTTGTTAATGTTTCCAACATTAATAGCTGTTGCTGTGATTGTATTCCTTGTGTTAAGAGTCGTTCCAGGAGACATTGTGGAACTTAAGCTTACTGCTGAAGGTGGCGAAGTTACACTAGAGCAAATTGAAGAAGAAAAAACTAGACTGGGTTTAAATGACCCGATGCATATTCAATTTTATAAATATATGACAGGTATTCCCAGAGGAGATTTAGGGATTTCTCTTTGGACAGAGAGGCCTGTAGCAGACGAAATAAGTGCAAGAATTGGTTTGTCCTTTGAGTTAGCAATTTTATCAACAATATTAGCCGTTTTAATAGCTTTTCCATTAGGTACATTATCAGCTTTGTTTAGGGGAACAGGTCTTGATTATGTAATAAGGATTATTACTATTGGAGGAATTGCAGTACCTTCTTTTTGGTTAGGAATGCTTTTGATAATGCTTGTTTTATCGTTTGGCAAACTTCCACCCCTTGGAACTGTAAGTTTATTTGTAGATCCACTAACTAATTTTAATCAAATGATCTGGCCGGCAATTTCTGTTGGGTATCGTTATACCTCAGTTGTAGCTAGAATTTTAAGATCATCTATATTAGAAGTTTTATCAGAAGATTATATCAGAACAGCTAGAGCTAAGGGTCTCTTTGAAAGAGTTGTTATAGTAAAGCATGGTATGAGAAACGCCTTACTTCCAACAATAACAGTTATAGGGCTTGAATTTGCTTTTTTGTTAGGTGGTTTAGTTGTAACTGAGTCTGTTTTTAACCTAAATGGCATTGGTAAATTATTTATAGATAGCGTTGTAAGAAATGATCTTAATTTACTTCAAGGTTTAGTCTTAACTGTTGCAACCTCATTTGTATTTGTTAATTTAATTGTCGATTTGTGCTATGCAGCACTAGATCCAAGAATAAGGTATCAATCATGAGCACAGAGAGTTCTATATCTTTAACTTTGAAACAACCAAGTAAAAGAACTTTTTTAGATTTTATAAAACAGCAACCTTTAGGTTTTATAGGTTTAGTTTTAATAGTAATTATGTTTACTTGTGCTATTTTTGCCCCTCAAGTAGCCCCTTATAACCCCGAAGATATAGATTTTGAAGCTTCTCCTGCACTTGGTGGAGGTGAACCTTCATGGGAACATCTACTTGGCGGAGATGCTTTTGGTAGAGATATTCTTTCGAGGTTAATATATGGAGCTCGTACAGCACTATCAATTGGATTTTTTTCAGCAATGTTAGGTTGTACTCTTGGTGCTATTATCGGAACTACCTCTGCATATTTTGGTGGTAAAGTTGACTTAATTATTCAACGTTTAATAGACTTAATGTTATCTTTTCCAATTGTTGTTTTGGCTATAGTTGTTATAGCTATATTTCCTAAAACAGTTGTTGCAGGTATTGATGTAAATGTGATCATAGCAATTGCAATTCCATTTACACCAAAAGTTGCTCGTGTAATTAGAGCTCAGGCTCTTACATTAGTAACACTTCCATATATAGATGCTGCAAAAGCCGCCGGTTTTAGTTCTAAAAGAATTATATTTAGACATTTAATTCCAAATGTTTCTGCACCATTTTTGATAATGTTAACTGCTTTTATTGGTCAAGCTATTTTGTTAGAAGCTAGTCTTTCTTACTTAGGCCTAGGTGTTGTAGAGCCTACACCATCTTGGGGATTAATGTTGTCAGGTGTAAATAGTGACTATTATAGAACTGCACCTTGGATGATAATTTATCCTGGTGTTGCTGTAAGTATTGCTGTTTTTTCATTTAATTTACTAGGTGATAGCTTACGTGATTGGTTAGATCCTAAACTAAAATTATAGATGATTAATGAACAAAAATTTGAAAATTTCAATTGTTGGTCTCGGCAATATGGGAATTGGAATTTACAAAAGATTAACTGAAAATGGATTTACGATTTATGGTTATGACAAAAAAACTTCTAATAACAAATTAATACCTAAACATTTAATAAATAATATTGATGATATTTTAAGTTCATCTGACTTAATCTTTTTTGCCGTTCCGTCTAATAAAGAGATTTCATCTATTATAAATAAAAAAAATATTAAAGAAAATGCAATCCTAATTGATTTAACTACATCTGATCCTAAATCTACTATTAAACTTCATAAGAAACTTCAATTACAAAATATTCACTACTATGATGCTGCAATGTCTGGTGGAGCAACAGGTGCTATTAATGGAACCCTGACACTAATGATAGGTGCTAAAGAATATGAATTAAAAAGTATCGGAAATATTTTTGCTAAAATGGCATCTAATGTTTTTTATTATGGAGAACCAGGAACAGGCCATTTAATGAAATTACTTCATAATTCAGTTTGTCATGGAATTTTTATGATGATGTGTGAAGTAGGCAATCTTGCAGAAGAATCTGGAATATCTATAAAAGATTTAATAAACACATTTAATTGCTCTAATGCTAGAAGCTATATTTCTCAAGAAAGGTTCCCAAACCATATCCTTAATAAAAAATATAATGGAAGATCTATAATTAATAATTTACAAAAAGATTTAAACATGGCTCAAAATTATTCTAAAACAAAGAGAACGAGCAGCCACTATATAACTATGACTGATGACTTATTAAAAAATTTTGATGAATCATTAAAGAACAATGATTTTACTGAAATTTATAAACTCTGGAATAAAAATATTAATAAGTAGATATTATCTGCTTATATTTGCATTCTTTTCAAGAACCTTTAAAATAGAAGCGGCATCTTTGTCAAAATGACCTTGTGCGACTGCTGCATAATAATATTGAAGAGCTACTTGGTAAATTGGTAGTGGTACCATATATTTTTTAGATAAATCAGTTATAAAAGTAGAATCTTTTATGGGCGTAGAAAAGTTCATACCCTCTTTTTCATAATCTTCTTCAACCATTAATTTCCCTCTGCTCTCAAAAACGCCAGAAGATGAAAAGGTTCCACTAATTGCATCATAAATCATCTCAGGATCTAACCCAGATTTTATTCCTAGTGCCATAACTTCGCCTGCAACAGCGTTATGAACTAAATTCAATATATTCCCAATTAATTTCATTTTAGTGCCGTTACCAAATTCACCAACATCAGTAACTTTTGTACAAAACACTTCTAAGATTTCTTTTATTAAATCTTTATTATTATTTTCTCCACTAAGATAAGCAGAAAGTTTACCTTCAAGTGCAGCTAATCTATTTCCAGATAGTGGTGCATCAAATAAAGTTATATTTTTTTGTAATAAAATTTCTTTTGCGTTTAATTTACAATCAATAGGTAAAGTTGATGTTTCTATAATTATTAAATCTTGATTATTATTATTCTTTAAATTGTTGGCTGTATCTATCAGACTTTTTTCAGATGGCAAAGATAGTAAGATATAACGATTATCTATTACCAAAGAATCTAAAGTTTCATATATAACAATTTTTTTTTTAGCAACCTTTTCTAAAGATTTTCTTGATATATCATAACCTGAAATTTGAATATTTTTATTTATAAAGTTTTCTGCAATTGCAGACCCTAAAACTCCCAAACCTACAATACCTATACCTTCTTTATTTGACAAAACTTTCACTTTAACTCCTAATAATTTTGTAGTTAATATTATAACAATATTAATATATTTTTAATATGAAAGGAATTTAAAATGAACGATATACAAGTAATTGATTATCAAAAAAAAATGAATGATCTATTAAATATTTCAGTTGATGATGTTTGTTTGTTAACAGTTGATATGCAAAACGAATACCTTAATCAAGAACATGGCACATCTCCATTAGCTAAAAATGACATAGATAATATTATTAAAAATACAAATGAAGTTTTAGATAAAGTTAGACAACATAATATTCCAGTTATTCATTGTTATGTTGTTAGAAGAAAAGAAGAGTTAAATTATAACTTTTTTATTAGCCCTTATATTGATGTAAGCCAATCAAATAATTTATCACAAAATATCCAAGCACAAGCAAGAAAAAAACCTGAAAGGGTCGAAGGTACTATGTCATCATTATTACCTAATTCATTTACTAAACCAACAGATTTCCATGTAACTAGCAAGAGAAACTTTGATTCTTTTCATGAGACAGAACTTCATCAACTTATAAATAGAATTATAGGTTTAAAAAACATTTTAATATGTGGCGTTAACACAGATACCTGTGTCTATGGCACTGCTTTTGGAGCTAGCAACAGAGGTTATAAACCAATAATTATTGAAAACTGTACTGGAAGTATGCGGGGTTCAAAACAACATGAAACTGCTCTTCAAATCATGTCTAAGTCAATTGCATGGGTTATTACCAAAGAAGAACTATATAAAAAGCTTGGTATTTAAAATATTAAACCTGCTCTACCTATAACATCTCCTTTTTCAATTTTATCATGAAGTTTATCAGCGTTTATTGGTTTAAACTTTTCTGTAACCAAAGGTTTAATTAGACCACGTGAAACAAGGCTAAGACTATCTATTACCTCTTGTTTGGTACAATATCTACTACCTATAATTTCTAATTCTTTTAATAACATTTTTGAAGAGTCAATTTCAAATTTGTCACCACTTCCACCTAAAGTTACTAACCTTCCTCCTTTTCCTAGTATATTTGTGCTTAATTCTAAAGTACTTTTAGATGATACAAAATCAATAACAACATCTAAATATTCATCTTTTGTAAATTCTTTAATGTTTTCATAAATGTTATTATTTAAGGGGTTCAAAAACATTGAAGCACCTGAAGTTAAACAAGCTTTTTCTTTATTAGACTTAGTATCGAAAGCAACTGCATTAATATTATTTAGATGCAACATTTTAATCATATGAATACCTAATCCACCACCTGCTCCAATAACTCCAACTCTATCAAAAGAACTAATACGAGCTTTTTTTATCACTTTTAGTGGAGTTGCTATCGCATCACAAATCACAGCTGTTTCCAAAGGTTCGTCTTTATAATTTATATTTTGTGGTATTGGTATATAATTATTAGCAGGCAAAGATATGTACTCTGCATAACCACCATTAATTTGTCTTCCTATATAACCTCTAAAATTATTACAAAGGCTTTCTCTATTTATTCTGCACCATTTACAATATCCACATGTTAAATAAAAAAAAGCAGTAACTGGCATTCCAACCTTTAATTCACCACAATCTCCATTACATTCAACAATTTCTGCCGTTATTTCATGACCAATAATAATTGGAAAATTTACTTTAGTTCTACCTGACTTTACATGTTGTATTGTTAAACCAGAGCCACATGCTAAAATTTTTGCTACAGCTTCCCCCTTTTTAGGAGAAGGATCAGGAACATTTTGATATGAAAATGGAGTGTTCGAACTATTTAAAACCAAAGCTTTCATAATATCTAACCTTATAAATCTTGAATTTTTAGAATCTCTTTTTCAATATCATCATTTATTTCTATTTTATTATTAATTTTACTTGAAGCGTCCATAGCCATAGTCATTACCAAATTTCGATGACCATCATATGCTGATGCGTGTGGAGTATCAGTTCCTACGTATAATCTTTGAAACCACGAATTTGTTTCTTCTCTCATTGGTCCCCACAATTGATTATTATAAATATCTCCAGGTGGATAAGAAGTTAGAAAATCAACATGTCTATCTGCACCTGGGTTAAAGCCAGAAGGACTATAGCCAGCCCCCTGTGGCTTATTACTAGCCAAAACTACGTCTCGGTGTGTGTCTTCTATATCAATAACTCCTTCAGTCCCAACTATCCCTACTTCTAAGCCATATACTGAACCAGGCCACACAGTTGGTAATCCCCAACTAATATTCATACTAAAAATAGTACCATCTTTCATTGTAAAAACACCAAAAGTTGCATCTTTAGTACCATGACTTTGTAATTTTTTATCTACAGACTGAGCATAAATTGTGGCAGGTTCTTTTCCTTCCATTAACCATAATGACATATCAAGACTATGAGTACCTGAAACAACCATTGGTGTTAAATTTTTTCTTTCATTAGTTCTTCTAACAGTAGCAATAGGAACCATACTATTCATAAAAGCTCTAGTTACAACAGAGGTTACATCTCCTATTTCGTTATCTTGTAACTTTTGTTTTACAGTTAAAAATCTTCTTCTAAACCTTTGAGTATATCCCAAAACAGCATCAATTTTAGCTGCAGTTATCGCATCTAAAACTTTTCTAGATTCTGTTAAATCAGTAGCTAATGGTTTTTCTATAAATATTGACGCGCCCGCCTCTATAGCGGCCATCGTAGGTCCAAAATGATGATTTTCGTCAGTAGCTATTATAACAGCTGAAACTTCATTTCTTTTTAATAATTCCTCATATGATGTTGTGAAATAATCTGCATTGCAGTCTTTTTTTAAATTATTACCTAAATCTTCATTTAGATCACAAAGTCCAATCCATCCAATACCTGGGTAATCTCTTGCCATAATGGCCCTTATTCTTCCGATTGTTCCGCAGCCGACAACAGCTAGTCCTATATCTTTATTATATTTTTTCATAAATACCCCCAGATTTATATTATTATTTAAGAATTTCTTCTGTAATTTTCTCCTTAGTGAAAGGTAAGTTTCTTACTCTTACCCCTAATGTTTCATAAAGGGCATTTGCAATAGCTGCACTTACTGGACCAGCTACAACTTCCCCAACTCCTAAAAAAGGAAAACCTTTTCTTTCTATAATTTTAACATTGATATTAGGAATATTGTCAAATCCAATAATTTTATAATTATCCCAATCTTTTGATAAAATACTTCTCGTATCATATTCAACTTGTTCATATATAGTCCAACTAGCGCCTTGAATTAAACCACCTTCTAATTGAGAAATAACAGCGTCCTTATAAATAACTTCACCTGCATCAACACTAATCCAAGCATTAACAAGTTTAAGTTCAACTTCATCAGTTAATTTTATTTCAATACCAACAGCACAATAAGCTGCTGAATTTTTATATCTAGCAAAACCAATTCCTCTAGAATTATTTTCGTTTAATGGAGATTTTTGCATTTGATCATTTAAAGCAATTAAAACTTCACGAGCTCTATCGTCACTTAAATGATTCAATCTAAATATTATAGGCTCAATATCAGCTTTTTCTGCAAGTTCATTCATAAATGATTCAATAGCTAAAACATTCCCAAACGCTCCTAAACCTCTTAATGCTGAAGTTCTTAAAGGAAGGTTGTGGACTAAATTTTTAACCAACCTTATGTTATTAAAATTATATAACGGATCAAGATTTCTGTGGATACCCATGTGGTCTCCCGTTCTGGGGATTGCTTTTTTGAATGATGTCTCATTTTTGGTATATTTATATGAAAGTAGATTATCTTTTCCACCTTTTGAAGGTCTAGTCATAAAAGTGTCGGCGTAAGTTTCATGAGACCAATAAATAATTTTACCATCAGAATCTAGAGAAGCTGACAAATTACATAAAGCAGCACTTCCATAAGGTTCCCATAAATGCTCATCTTCTCTTGACCACTTTAACAAAATGTGACGATTAGGAATGTGTTTAGCTATTAATGCGGCTTCATAAGCAACATCATCGGCTCCATTATGTCCATAGCAACCTGAACCAGGCACAAAATTTAATTCAAGATTGTCTTCTTCTATATTTAAGGCTTCAGCTATTGCACTTCTTGTCTGATAAATACCTTGGCTATGGGTAAAAATAATATATTTATTATTAGTAAAAATTGAACAAGCCGCTGAAGGACCAATAGATCCATGCATTAAGTATGGTTTAGTAAACTTACTACTTAATGATTGAAAAGAATTCTTGTCATAAATTTTTTTCTCTGGGATTTTTTCATGAAATGCGCCTCCTCCTTTTTTTACCAAAAGAGTATCTTTTTCATTTTCCTCAAGTAAATTAAAAATATTATCTGCGTTAATTAAATTTTCATAAGACCAAATACATGAATTTTTTACTTTGTTTGATGCTTTTATAACTTCAAACTCGTCAGAACCAATTACAGCAATAAATGAACCATCAATAACAACGTCTATTCCATTAATTTTTAGATTTGAAATAGTTTTTTTATCAATAGAATTAAGTTTACATGAATATTGAGGTGGCCTTACAATTCTTGAATGAAACATATTAGGAAAATCAAGGTCGTGAACAAATTGGTATTCACCTTGAACAATAGATGAAATATTTTTATTTATTACCTTAGATATTTTCTTATTCTTAAAAAATTTAGATGTCGGTATTATAGAGTCAATTTTTAAACTTTTAAAAGTTTGAAGATCTGCATATTCCCAATAAGAAAACGTTTGATTTGTTCCAAAAACTTTAGCAACACCATTATCAATATCAAATTCATCTATTTTTATGTTAAGATTAGAACAAATATAATCAACGAAGTTATTTTGAAAAGTTATAGCAGCTGCTTTTATTGCTGAACCAGAATGACTTAAGGATAGGCTTCCAGCTGTAAAGCCTTCATCAGGTGAAACTCCTGATTTAAGATTTAATATATTTATTTTTTCTAAATCAACATTTAAATTTTCTGAGCATATTATAGCTAAACTAGTGCTTATATGCTGACCAATATCAATCTTACCTGAATGAATATAAATTTTCTCATTTTCAAATTTAAGCCAATTAAAAATAAAATTATAATTTTTTACACTTGGTCCAGAGTATAATAATTCTTTATTTTGTTTTGTTAACGGAGTATTTTTCATATTATTAAACAATTTATCTTTCTTTAATATTACGTTTAACTTTTTCAACTGCTCTTAATATTGATGCATGCGAACCACATCTACATAGATTATTTTTTAAACTGTCTATTATGTCTTCTTTATTAGGATTGTTATTTTCATTAAATAATGATGTCACAGCCATAATAATACCAGTTGTACAAAAACCACATTGAGCTGCATTAAATTCTATGAAAGCTTCTTGGATAATTGACAGTTGATTATCTTGTTTTAAGCCTTCAATAGTTATTATTTGCTTATCAACAAAATCAAGTGCATTTTGATTACACGATAAAGTCTTTTGACCATCGACTAATACAGTACAAGAACCACATTGTTCAAGGCCACATCCTAATTTTGTTCCTTTTAATTTTAAATCGTTTCTTAAAACAAAAAGAAGTGGTTTATCTTCGGAAATATCTAAATTATGTAATCTACCATTTACATTTAATTTACAATTAACTGTATTAGACATGTATGTTTAATGCCCCCTTAACTGAACTATCTTGCAGTCCATCCACCATCTATTATTAAACTTGATCCTGTCATTAAACTTGACGCTTCAGAAGCTAAAAAGACAAATCCACCCATTAAATCACTAATTTCACCAAGTCTTCCAAGAGGGATCATCCCTAAAGTAGTTTTTTTAAATTGATCATCTTTTAAAAATGGTTCAGTCATTGGTGTTTGAATAAATGTAGGACATATAGTATTCACCCTTATACCTTCTGGGCCAAGCTCTAAAGATAATGATTTTGTAAAGCCTTCTATTGCAAACTTACTAGCACAATATGTAGTCCTATTAGGACCGCCAACATGTCCCATTTGAGAAGAGACATTAATAATTGAACCTTTTAAGTTATTCTTTAACATTTTTGCAACGACTTGTTTTGTTAAATTTACAACTGATCTGACATTTAAAGACATTACATGATCAAAATCATTTATATCAGTATCAATTAATTTAGCAGGTCTATTTGTTCCTGCATTATTAATCAATATATCAAATGGATCAGAACTATTAATCATTTCAACAACTTCTTTTTCGTTGTTAACGTCTAAGACAATATAAGACGCTTTATAACCTTGAGAAGTTATATGATTGGTTAATTCAACCAACTCATTTTTGGTTCTAGATACTAAAGTCACGTTTGCGCCTGATTCTGCTAAAGCAATAGACGCACCCATTCCAATACCTCTTCCAGCACCAGTTATTAAAGCATTTTTATTATCTAATCTAAAGCTAGGTAATTTTGGATAGTTCATTTTTTTTCCTATTCTGCAGATGAATATGGTTTAATATTTCTTCCTCCATATCTTCTTATTCTAACATTTGCTTGTTCACCGTGACCGGCAAACCCTTCAAGAGCACAAAGTCTTGAACAATATTCCCCAATCATAGATGAAGCTTCATCAGTTAATATTTTTTGATAAGTACATGTCTTTAAAAACTTCCCTACCCATAATCCACCTGTATATCTTGAAGCCGTCTTAGTAGGTAAAGTGTGATTTGTTCCTATAACTTTATCACCATAAGCAACATTTGTCCTCGACCCTAAAAACATAGCGCCATAATTTGTCATATGTTTATGAAAATAGTCTGGATCTTCTGTCATCACTTGAACATGCTCAAAAGCAAGATCATTAGCAACTTCTACCATCTCGTCAATACTGTCACATAAAATAACTTGACCATATTCATCCCAAGATACTTTAGCTACATCAGCCGTCGGTAAAATTTCTAATTGTCTTTGGATTTCGCTAATTGTATTATTTGCAAGCTTCTCAGAATTAGTTAATAAAATTGCGGGACTTGTAAGGCCGTGTTCAGCCTGTCCCAATAAATCAATAGCGCAAATTTCAGGGTCTGAACTATCATCAGCAATTATTAAAGTTTCTGTTGGGCCTGCAAAAAGATCAATTCCAACACGACCGAATAATTGTCTTTTTGCTTCTGCCACAAACATGTTTCCTGGACCAACAAGCATATCTACACCACTAATAGTTTCAGTTCCAATAGCCATTGCTGCAACAGCTTGAATACCTCCAAGACATAATATTTTATCAGCCCCTCCCATATGCATTGCTGCTACAATAGCTGGATGAGGTTCTCCACCTTGAGGAGGAGCAGAAGCTGTTATTTTTTTAACACCTGCAACCTTTGCAGTCAAAACTGACATGTGAGCAGATGCTACCATAGGATACTTGCCACCAGGGACATAACAACCAACTGCATTCATTGGTATATTTTTATGACCTAAAATTACACCAGGTAAAGTTTCAACTTCTAGATCTTTTATACATTCTAATTGTTTAGTAGCAAAATTTCTAACTTGTGATTGAGCAAATTGTATATCATCTATATCTCTTTTAGAGACTTTACTAATGGCTTTTTCAATTTCCTGTTCAGACAAAATAAAATTATCTGGTTCATAATTATCAAATTTTTTAGATAATTCACGAACGGCTAAATCTCCTCTTTTCCCGACATCGAGAAGAATAGATTCAACTGTTGCTTTAACTTTAGCATCGGCTTCGATTATTTCACTTTCAGACTTACCTTCTTTTATCCACTTGGCCATTATTTCCTCATAAATTACAAATTATTATTTATATTATCATTAAGTAGTTTTAAAAAATATATCAATTAAGAAATTTTTCCATTCCAGTAAATTAAAGCATCATTTTCTGATGAGTTGAATGAAGTGACTTCACCAACTAAAATTTGATGATCTCCGCCAGCATAATTATTCCACGATTTACAATCAAACCATGCCAATGAGTTAGATATTATAGGAAAACCATTTTCACTAAATTTCCAATCAATTGAATTGAATTTATCTTCTACAGGCGTAGAAAAGTGAGTGCAAAGATCCAATTGATTTTTACTTAATATATTTACTGCATAACCTGTGGATTTTAAAAATGAATTATAACTAGGTTGCTTTTTATCAATGCTCCATAAAACCAAAGGAGGATCAAGAGAAACAGATGAAAAACTATTCACTGTCATACCTATTGGATTATGTTCTTTATCTATGGAAGTAACAACAGTGATACCAGTTGAAAACATACCTAATGTTTTTCTATAATTTTTTTTATTAAATTCAAATGATGATGATTTAGAAATCACATTAATATTATTTGAAGACATTTTAACCAAACCCTATAAAAATAATAATAACTAATAACAGTATTAAAAATAAAAACATTTTTTTTTAACATTTTTTATGTATAATAAGTAATAATTTATTAAGATGTTTTCCATCAATTTTTGTGATAGTGTAATTTAAAAATGTCAGTGTCAATTAAACAGTTAAAAGCGTTTGTAGCCGTTGTTGAAGAAAAATCATTTAGTATTGCGGCTGAAAGATTAAACGCAACTCAATCTGGTATGTCTATGTTAGTCCAAAATTTAGAGTTAAGTATCGGAAAAAAACTGATTAATAGAATTCCAGGAAAAATGATTTTAACTGAAAGTGGTAAAAGTTTTTATAAATATTCCTTGGATATTTTAAAACTAATGGAAAAAGCTTTAATAGATGCAAAATCAGAATCACAGGAACTTGTTGGAGCTTTTAATTGTGGTTTAATGCCTACATTTACTAGATCTGCTCTTCCAATAACTTTATCTAAATTTCTAAAAGAGCACCCTAAAGTAGATATCAAGATTACAGAGGCTTACTCTGGTGTTTTAGAAGAGATGGTTCGTTCTAATAAACTTGAATTTGCCATTGTTCCTTCTGTAAAAAATCCAACCGGATTAAAAGTAGAATTTGTATCAAGTGATATAAATCTTTTAGTAACAGGTAAAAATTCTAATTTCCAACATCTCGAACCTATTAATTTATCGACAGTTGAAAATATCAAAATAATACTTCCTGGACCTGATAATTCCAGACGAATTGCACAAAATCAATATTTTGCAACTCACAACATTGACATTGCTAAAATGCTTGAGATGGATGGTATGATAGGAACATTAGAGATGGTTGCATCTAGCGATTGGTGCGCTATTCTTCCTGCCGCTTTATGTGATTTAGATTTATCAGGCGACTTTAGAACTTTGTCTCCTTTAATTTCCCCTCCATTAATTACCGATTATGTTATTATTACTTCGGCTAGCAAAGAATTGAGCCCTGTTGCACAATTGTTTAGTGAACGTATTCGCGTTGAAATTAAAAATATAAGTGAAAAACTAAATAAAAAAGTTAATAATATTATTTAATTTATTAATAATTTTAATAACTTAAAAAATAAATTAATCATATTTACTTAACAATATTTTATGATTTTTTGTATTTATTTAAATAATTTGATAAAGTTTGAACAATAACTATTGTATAGTATATTAATTATTACAACTTTGGGGAAAATGTTGGTTAATTTCTTTAGAAAAACTCCTGAATTTTTACAATCAATCGCTGCAATATGGTTAATATTAGTTGCTTTAACAATATTTGCAGAAGTAACATTCAGAAACTTTGGACTTTTCTTAGGTGCAGATCAAATTGTTCAAAACTCTGTTCCAGCTATAGTATTCCTTCAAGTTCCTTTTGCAATAGCTTCTGGGTCAATGCTTAGGACAACCCTTATTTTTGATTTTTTTCAAGAAAAAGGTAAAAAAATTATAAATTCATTATCATATATTATTGGAGCACTTTTATTTGCTGGCATTGCAATAGGTGGATGGACTGATATGATTAAAGGCTGGGAAATTGGAGAGTATCAAGGGATAGGAGCAATCGAGTTTCCAGTGTATCCTATTAGGACAGTAATAATATTCTCATCAATTATAATCGTATTTATTTATTTAACTTTAATTTTCAAAACATTTGTAAATGATAAAAAAAAATCACTTACTTTATATTAATTAACTAATAAAAAGGTACTTACTGTGGGCATAGACTTAGACACACTTATGTTATTAACTCTTCTTGGGATGTTATTAGCTATATTTTCTGGAGTTCATATTGCTTTAGCATTAGGTGCAACAGCTATGATTGGTACTTACTTTATTTTTGAAGATTGGTATATGGCTGCAAGTCAGGTAGGTGGTGCTGCATATGAGTTAATTAGAGATCATATATTCATGACAATCCCACTTTTTGTTTTGATGGGTGACTTTTTATCAAGAAGTGGAGCAGCTGGAGATCTTTACACATTAATTAATAAAGGTTTAAAAGGAGTGCCTGGAAGACTTGGTGTTGCAACAGTGTCAGGAAATGCTGCATTTGCAGCAGTTACAGGAACTTCTATAGCATCTGCAGCAGCTTTTTCCAGAATTGCTTGGCCTGAAATGAAAAAAGCTGGATATGACCATAGCTTTGCAGTTGGATCTATAGCTGGAAGTGCTTGCCTTGGAATGTTAATACCACCAAGTGTTTTGTTAATTGTTTGGGGAATTATTACTGAAGACTCAATAGGTAAATTATTTGTGGCTGGTGTTATTCCAGGAATAATTTTAGCTCTATTATTTGCAGGATATAACCTTATTAAAGCAATGAGAAATCCGAATATTGCACCTGAACCTGATACTTTGGGTGATGTAACTAAAATCAATAGAGAACAAATAATTTCTGGATTATTAATAATTGCATTAATTATTTTAGTTTTAGGTGGAATTTGGGGTGGTATTTTTACAGCTACTGAAGCTGCTGGTGTTGGTGCTTTAGCTAGTTTTTTTATAGCATTATTTAAAGGAATGAAATGGAAGGGTATTGTTGCATCAGTTATTGATGCTGGTAAAATTTCTGCTCCAATAATGATTTTATTGATTACAGCTGGTATGTACTCAAGATTTCTATCTTTATCTGATATAGATTCATTGATTGTTGCATCAATGAATTCAGTTGGCCTTAATGAAATAATGGTTCTTTTAATGATGGTTATTATTTGGCTTATTTTAGGGATGTTACTAGATTCAATATCTATTATTTTATTAACCGTTCCACTTTTTATACAGTTAATAGGTCCAGATATAAATCCATATGCATTTGCAATATTTGGTATATTGGCTATTGAAGCAGGCTTGCTAACTCCTCCGTTTGGTCTTATTGTATATACAGTCAAAGGAGTTTTGGCAGCAGGAGGAGACAACGTCCCTCTTGGAGTTATTTTTAAAGGTTCAATACCGTATTGGATAATGATGTTAATAGTTATGCTACTGGTAATTTTTATTCCAGAGCTAGCAAGCTGGTTAACAAATTTTGTTTAGTGAAAACATGGGGTTAAACGCTAAACTTAACACTACCTAGGGAGGAAACTATGATTAGGTATTTTAAAAAGGCTATTCCAATTAGTGTTTTAGCCACTTCTATAATTGCTTCTGCTGCTTTAGCAGATTCATTTACTTTAAGAGTTGGATCGGGTCATCCATCGAAAGCAACTGCTTATGTAGGCAATATGGAAAAAGTTCTTGTTCCAAATATTAAAAAAAGAGTTGCTGCAGAAACTAATCACAAAGTTAGAATTATTGAAGCTTATGCAGGTAAAATTGCAAAAGTTCATGAGACATTAGAAGCAGTTGAAAAAGGGCTTTTAGATATAGGTTCTTATTGTGTATGCTTTGAAACAGCAAAGTTATTACCATGGAATTTTGATTATTTTGTTCCATTTACAACTTCAAACTTAATAACTAGTGTTGCAGTTAAGAATAAAATCATAAAGAAATTCCCATATTTAACAAAAATGCTTGAAGATAAGTACAATCAAAAATTTATAGCTTTGCAAGGATTTGATGATTATGGCCTAGGAACTGTTAAACAATGGTCAAAAGCTAATGAGTTAAAAGGTGTAAAAGTTATTGCAGCTGGCCCTAATTTACCTTGGGTATCTTTGTTTGGTTCTATTCCAGTAACTTCAACTCTTCCAACAATGTATAACGACTTAGCTACGGGCGTTGCAAAAGGAGTTATAATTTTTCCATCCGCTCATGCTGGTGGGTTTAAGTTTTTTGAGCAAGCTCCATATTGGAAAGTAATTGGATTTGGTGCTATGGCTCAGACAATTACAACTATAAATCTTGATACTCTAAAAAAACTACCACCTGAAGTTGCCAAAATAATTATGGAAGAAGCTCAGAATTATGAAAGAGCAGCTGTAAAAGATGGACAACAACGGTATCAAAAAGGTTTAACTGACCTTGTTAAATTAGGTAAAAAGAAAGGCATTAACGATGCTGTAACTTATTTACCAATTGATCAACAGAAAATATGGGCTGAAACAATTCAAGATTGGCCTAATACAAGAGCTCAAGATATTTCCAAAGATTATGATATAGACGGAGCAGCATTAATGAACGCTTACATTGATGAAATGGAAAAGACAGGTCATAAGTTTCCTGTAAGATATAAAATTGGCGGTTAAATAATAAAATATTTTTATACAAATAGACGATCTTTACGATCGTCTATTTTTTTAAGGTTATGTAATGAAAAAAGAAAAATTTATTATTTATTGTTCAACTTTGATAACAGCTATTGTTATTACGATGTTTATAAGTTCAATAGTTACTTTCATATCAATAAAAGAACCAAGCCTATTCTGGTCAGTTTGGCCCAAAAATTGGTTTTATGCAACATTGGTTGCTTTTCCAACAATAATGATTGTTAGGCCTATTGCTTTAAATATAAGCAAGAAATTATC
>CAZFKZ010000027.1:0-26267 GCA_964519035.1 uncultured Rhodobacterales bacterium
GTAATCCCAAAAATAAATTTACTGCTGAATTTATAGGTGAAAAAAATATTTTTGATGGAACAATAGTTAAATTTAGTAAAAAAAGTATTACTATAGATATTGGCAATGATTTTATTGAAATTATAAATAAAGATTATGATATAAAAAAAAATCAGACAGTAAGTCTCTCAATTAAGTCTGAGTCTATCGAAATAATAAAAAATCAAAGTAAATTAGATGATAAATTGAAAATACCTCAAATATTTGGAACAATTTCAGAAATAACATTTTTAGGTCAATTTATAAGATATTTAGTTTTATTGAAAAATGGTCAAGAAATTCAAGTAAGGTCACCTAAAGAAGTAAAAAATATAAAAATTAATGATCAAGTTTCGTTAAGGTGGAGATTAGAGGATTTTTTACTGCATCAAAAATAAATTAATTACTCTGGTGGAGATTCTAAATATGGTATTATTGCCTCTCCGTTTGTTCCTTCTTCCTTAATATACCAGTCACCAATTTGACTTGAAGTCATAAAAATTATGTCATTTCTTTTGTTAAGATCTTCTATAATTTTCTTAAAATAGAAGAAATTTTGTGGAACTCCAATAATATGTGGGTGTAAAGCTAAAGTTAAAATTTTAGCATTGTTCTTTTTCTCTTCTTCAAAAATTTCCATGGTTGCATTAAACCTTTTATACATTTCATCACAAGAATTGTTTTGAACAGTCCAAATAGGCACATCATTTAACTCAAAAGTATAAGGTAAAGCTAATAATGGCCCTTGTTTTGTTCTCATCCAACATGGCAGTTCATCAATTAACCAATCATGAATAAATTCAACGCCATTGGCTTTAAGTAATTCTGGAGTTACCTCAGTTTCACCTCCACCAGGTCCAAACCAACTTCTAACACTTTGACCTGACACAGTTCTTAAAAAATTCAAACTCTTCTTAATTATATCTTCTTCATTTTCAGCAACTCTTAAAGATTCTTGATACCAACCATGACCAACTAATTCCCAATTGAGATTACATATTTCCTCAAAAGCTGATGGATATATTTCGGCTACTTGTGCATTTATAAAAGTAGATACAGGTATATTATTCTCATTTAATAATTTCATTACTCTAGGAAGGCCAACTCTCATACCGTATTCTACCCAAGAATAATTTGGTAGATCTGGTGGGTCAGATTTTTTCCCATGAGGAGCAGGTAAGATACCTCTCGGCATAGGTTTGTCAAATGGCCAATACTCAATATTCATGACGACGTGCACTATTATAGATTTACCATCAGGAACTAATAACTTTTTTCTTATAGTTGAAAGTTCGTATGGTATTCTTGGGTTAGGCCACATTATAATATCCTTTTGTTCATAACTAACTATTGCAGTATTTTTTCAAAATAAGAAGATATTTTTAATAAATACTTATCATTCATATTTGAGGATAAAATTTGCAAAGAAAAAGGCATCTTATTATGTTCAAATATTGGAATAGATATCGAAGGTAAGTCTGCAATGTTTGCTAGGGAGGTAAAATTAGCTTGATTATCTGGAATATTACTTTTTTTGTTAAAGGAAGATTGTGGAGTTGTTGGCATTAATATAACGTCAAATTTTATGAATAGATCTTTAAGACTATTTTTTAAAAATTTAAATTCACTTTTAATATTCGTAACTACATCATCATTTAAGTTTTTTCCAAAAAGTAAATTTTTTCTTAAATTATGAGTTATTTCGCTTTTGTTTTTATCTAGTAATTCTTTTAAGTTTATAGAACCTTCATTTTCTACTATTTTTAAAAGTGATTTTCTATGGTCATTAGGTTTCCAATATTTCAAATCTTTATATTCAATATTAATATTTGTCTTTAATAATTTTGAAATAACTAATTTAAAATTATTTAATACATCACAGTCTATTTCTTCTTTAAAAATTTGATTAGGAATAATACAATTCAAATTATTTATTTGATTATTAATCCTTGTTGGTAAAAGTTTATTTTGTGCATTACAAATATCAAATAAATTACTGATTTTGCTAACCTTTTTTCCCATAAAACCAATAGTATCATAGGTATGACTTAATCTGATTAATTCTGAGTTTTTATTTAATATTGAAGATGGTTTAAATCCAGTAATTCCGCAATAAGATGCAGGAATCCTTACTGAACCCATGGTATCTGTTCCTATAGCATATTTAACTAATCCAGAAGATATTGCAGCAGCAGAACCACCTGAAGACCCACCAACTGAATGTGAAGGATTTATTGGATTCATGCAAACACCATAGTAACTAGTAGAAGTATCTCCACCAAATGCAGCTTCGTCCATATTAGTTAATCCAATAATAATACTTCCAGCATTTTTTAGTATTTTAATTAAAGGGTCATCTGAGTTGGATACATTATTTTGAAAATCTTTTATCCCTCCAGTAAAAGGAAAAGATTTAATTTTTATATTAGGTTTTATAGCTATTAAATTTCCATCTAAAATTGATAGTTTATTTAATCTTTTATCAGCAGAAAGAGCATTTTTTAAAGCATCATTTTTATTTAAATATACAAAAATATTATGTGATTTATATTTTTCAAAATTTTTAAAAAAAATATTAACCCTAGATGTTGATTTCCAATCATTTATCATATTTATAATGTATTATTATAATATGGATTATTAAAGGAAAATATATATGTCATATGGAAAAACTTTCCTGCTTTTAAAGGAAAAACACAAAAAAAACTGGGATAGATACACTAGGCATGACTTTGTATTAAAACTTGCAAACAATTCATTAGAACCTAATGTTTTTTTAAACTATTTAATACAAGATTATCTTTTTTTAATTCAATTTTCTAAAGCATGGTCTTTAGCTATTTTAAAATCAGATCATTTGAATGAGATGAAAGTTGCGGCAAATACAGTTAATGGTTTAATGAACTTTGAAATGGATCTTCATATTAATTTATGTAAATCGTACGGTATTTCTGAAACTGATCTAGAAACTGCAAATGAAGCAAATGAAAATATTGCTTATACTAGATATGTATTAGAAACTGGGTATTCTGGCGATTTTCTTGATTTATTAGCAGCTTTATTACCTTGCGTTCTTGGATATGGAGAAATTGGTATTAATAATATTGATGCAAAACCTAATACAATCATGTATCAAAAGTGGATTGAGACATACTCCAGTAAAGAATACCAAGAAATGTGTAAGGTAGTTTCAAAACTTATGGACGATGCCATTTCTGTAAGGTTAGGCAATAATTTTATCAAAAGTTACAAATGGATAAAAATCAATAAAATTTTTAACACAGCAACTTTGTTAGAAGTTGATTTCTGGAATATTTTTATGAAAAAAAAATATTAATAAAGAGCATTAAAATTCTAAATACTCTTTATTAAATTTAATTATGAAAAAGTATTCTGCGCAACTGTCATTGCTACTAGCATTGGGATTGATAGCATTGTATTAGTTCTAGAAAATAACATAGCTGTTTTTGCTGCTTTTGCTTTTGTCTCCGCATCAACCTCAATAATACCAAGTGCTCTTTTTTGATTTGGCCATATAATGCCCCAAACATTAATAAACATAATTATACCTAACCACATGCCAACTCCTATAGGCCATTCACCATTGGAAAATGTCATTGCGTCATGAAGGTAACCATTCAAATGTGCTAAAATTAATCCAGTTAAAACAGTAGCAACTGAACCCCATCGAAACCAAAATAAAGCTGCTGGGGCAATAACTTTGCTTATTGCAGGTTTTTGATCATCAGGAATTTTGCTCATGTTAGGGATCTGTACAAAGTTAAAATAATACAAAATTCCAATCCACATGGTTGCTGATAACACATGAAACCATCTTAAAAGCCACATATAAAAGGCATTTTGATCAAATGAACCTTGTGCAAGTATAAATATAAAAATAAAAGCTAATATAAATCCAGCTATTAAAGTATTTCTTAAATTAGATAGTAATGATGACATTTTATCCCCCAAGAATTTAATATATTAAACTTAATTGAAAATCGCTAAGAAGACAAATAATACAAAAAATTTTATTTATTATGTTATTTAATATAAATTAAAAACTATTAATTTTGAAAGTTTTTTAGATGTATAAATATGATCTTCATATAAAAAATGGCGAAGTAATTGACGGTACAGGTGCTCCTAAATTTAAAGCTGATATAGTTGTAGATAATGGTAAAATTATAGGAGTTTTTTGCCCTGAAAATAAAGATGTAAGAGACCCTTCAGAAAATCATTTTTTATCTAATTTTTCAGCAACAACAGTCATTAATGCAGAAAATAAAATTGTTTCTCCTGGATTTATTGATGTACATACCCATGATGATGAAAATGTTTTTAAAGATCCATCTTTGTCCTCAAAGATTAGTCAAGGTGTCACAACATGTATTGCTGGTAACTGCGGTATAAGTTTAGCTCCTTTCTCTTATAAAGGTAATGTGCCTGCTCCAATAGCTTTATTAGGAAAAAAAGATGTATTTAGATTTCCAAGAATTAAAGATTATGTTGAGAAATTTAACTCAACTCCAAGTTCAGTTAATCTAGCTCTATTAACTGGACACTCAATGTTACGTGTAGAGGCTATGAATGGTGAATTTGACAGAGCGGCTAATAGTAAAGAAATATCAAAAATGATTGAAAAGCTAGAACTTGCCATTCAAGATGGTTCAATTGGATTGTCAACTGGTTTAGCTTATCCGGCAGCAAATGCTGCTCCAACAGAAGAAATTGTTAAATTAACTAAGATATTACCAAAGTATAATGCTGTGTTTACAACTCACATGAGAAACGAAGCAGTTAATGTGATTAATTCAGTCAAAGAAACTATTGATATTGCTAAGGCATCTAAAGTTAGAACAATAATATCTCATCATAAATGTGCTGGACGAACAAATTGGGGAAAAAGTAAGGAAACCCTTAAATTAATAGATAAAGCTAAACAAGAAAGCTATTTAGATTTAGATTGTTACCCTTACACAGCAAGTTCCACAATGTTATTAAAAGACTTTGTTAAAAGAGCAGACAAAGTTTTAGTTACTTGGTCTGATAAATACCCAGATATATCTGGTCAAGATTTAAATGAATTAGCTTTGAAATTTAATTGTAGTGTAGATGATACTATTGATAAGCTATATCCAGCTGGTGCTATTTATTTTCAAATGGACGATGAAGATTTAAACAGAATCTTAGAATTTCCTGGTACTATGATTGGCTCAGATGGTATTCCTGGTGACAGACATCCTCATCCACGACTTTGGGGAACATTTCCCAGAGTTTTAGGAAAATACTCAAGAGAAATGAAATTATTCCCATTAGAAGAAGCTATTTATAAAATGACAGGTAAAAGTGCTTCTGTTTTTGGATTAGAGGGTAGGGGAGTTATAAAGACTGGAGCACACGCTGATCTTGTCATATTTAATCCTGATACGGTTAATGATAGAGCTACATATGAAAGTCCAAAGTTACATTCAGAAGGGATTGAAAACGTTTTTGTTAATGGAAAAATAGTTTGGGATAAAGGTGAGCCGACTAATGTAAGATCAGGTATGTTTCTTTCAGGAAAAAAATTTTCTAAAGATTATTGAGCCTTGATTTTTCTAACTCTTCAAACCTAACTGGATTAAAACCTAGTTTTTGATATAATGGCAATGCATTCTTGTGATCTAAACTACATGTGTTAACAGTAAGCTTATTAATATTTGTTTTTTCCCAAGCACTAAGAATTGCCGTTTTAAACAAAAATTTTCCTAGACCTTTTCCAATAGCATCTGGAACTAAACCTATATAACTAAGATCACAAACAAACTTCTCTCTAAAATCCAGAATATAAAAGCCAGCTGTCCAACCTTGTTTAATTAATGTAAAAAATTTTACATTTTCATTATTTATAAAACTATTTCTTTCTTTTTCAGTTTTAATTATTTGATCTGTCCAATCATATGATGACCCAATAGTTTTATATAAGAATAAAAAATACCAATCTGGAATATTTTCGCTTAATAAAATATTTAATTTTTGTTTAGGAGTAATTGGCCAATTAAAATTTGGATAATTGATCATTTCTAAATATGTTACCCTGTATTTTATCATATTCTCAGTTACATTATTCATACTTTAACTCAAATTTTTATTTTACTTTATAAAGAAATCGTTGCATTTTAATATACTATTTAAAATTATTTTAATAACAACTTTTTACGTTTAGGAGCATGCATGTCACTAGTAGATCATTTTATAAATGGAAATGGCCCCAATTTTAAAAATATATCAACAACAGCCATTTATAACCCTGCTTCAGGTGAAGAAGTTTCAAGGGTTGTTTCTGGTACCGCTAATTGTGTTGATGAAGCCGTAAAGTCCTCTTTGAAAGCCTTTCCCGAATGGTCTGGAATGACACCTTTGGTTAGGTCTAGAAAAATGTTCAAACTTAAAGAGATAATTGAAAAAAGACAAAATGAATTAGCAAAACTGATAACTTTAGAACATGGTAAAACATTTGACGATGCATTAGGAGAAATCGCTAGAGGTTTAGAAGTTGTAGAATTTTCTTGCGGAATTCCAAATCATTTAGCCGGTAATTTTACAAGTAACGTTGGAAGATCAATTGATAGTTGGTCTGATTATCAACCAATGGGTGTATGTGCTGGTATCACACCATTTAATTTCCCTATAATGGTTCCTTTATGGATGTTTCCTGTTGCAATTGCATGTGGTAATTGTTTTATCTTAAAACCTTCAGAACGTGACCCTAGTTCTACACGATTATTAACAGAAATGGTTTTAGAGGCTGGTATCCCTGCTGGCGTTTTAAATATGATCAATGGTGGAAAAGAAGCCGTTGATGCAATATTACAACATAAAGATATTAGTGGAGTTAGTTTTGTTGGCTCTACACCTATAGCTCATTATGTTTATTGTGAAGCAGCCAAATATGGAAAAAAAGTTCAAGCTATGGGAGGTGCTAAAAATCATATGGTTGTTATGCCTGACGCTGATATGAATATGGTAGGTGATGCAATTATGGGATCAGTTTTTGGATCAGCAGGCGAGAGATGTATGGCTATATCAGTAGTAGTCCCAGTTGGTGAAGGAACAGCTGATAAAATCAAAGAAATTGTAGCTCCAAAAATACAAAATTTAAAAATAGGATCTGGTCTTGACCCTGATTCTGAAATGGGACCTCTAGTTACATCAGAACATTTATCTAAAGTTAAAGGGTATATTGAAAAGGGTATATTAGAAGGTGCTGACTTAATAGTTGATGGGAGAGATTTAAAACTTCAGGGTTTTGAGAATGGTTTTTTTATTGGGGGTTCTTTTTTTGACAATGTAACTACAGAGATGTCAATTTACAAAGAAGAAATTTTTGGTCCTGTATTATCTATGGTTAGAGCAGATACCTTTGATTATGCTTTGGATATTGTTAATAAACACGAATATGGTAATGGAACATCTATCTTTACTTCTAATGGAGGGATTGCAAGAAAATTTTCTAATGAATGTCAAATTGGAATGGTGGGAATAAATGTACCTATTCCAGTTCCAGTCGCATATCATTCATTTGGTGGTTGGAAAAGGTCAGCTTTTGGAGGTCATGGAGTATATGGAATGGAAGCGGTTAGATTTTATACAAGACTAAAAACTGTAACGGGAAGATGGCCTTCTGGCAATTACACCGGCGCACAATACACCTTCCCTAGTAACAGTTAACTTTTCTAATTTTTTAACATAGGGCTAAAATCAGTGACTTCAGGCAAAGGCCACTTATCAGTATCATTAGGAACTTTAAAAACATTTAAAGTCATTGATATCAAACTGTAATAACCACAAATACCAACTATATCTATTGCTGCTGTTTGCCCTAAAACTTCAACTAATTCATTGAAAGTATTGTCAGAAACTTTTTTTAGTATATTTGCTTCTGCAGCAAAATCAAAAACAAGTTGTTCATGATTATTTTTAAAAATTGGTCTTTGGCCGTTACATATAGTGTTAATGTCATCTTTATTAATTCCACCTTCAATTGCCAATGGAGCGTGGTGTTCCCATTCAAATGCGGAAGACCAAACTCTACCAGTAGTAACAATAGCAAGTTCAGATAATCCTTGAGGAAGGCTTGTACCATATCTTGCATATGCCCCAACAGTTTGAGCGCTTTTAGCTAAGCCAGGATTATTTAACCATATTCTAAGAGGGCCAACAACATGACCTCGTGGACCATTAATTATTGTATCGTGAATTTCCTTTTGTTCAGATGTTAATTCTTCTACTTTCCAATCTTTAATTCTAGTCATCTCTATTCCTTTTTTAAGTCATTAATTTTATTTAGTAAAATTTCATCACTGTTTTTCCAGCCAAGAATTGAAATGCCAACTGGTCCAGTTTTACCTTTAAAAATAGGGATTGAAATTTCAGGTCTAGATGTCATTCCAGCTATTGAACTGATTTCCATTATTTTTTTTCTTTCAGCGCCAAGATCAGCATCTGATTGTCTACAACGAGGTGCAGAAAAAGGTGTTGTTGGGAAAATTGCAATGTCACCTTCTGGTAAAGTTTTATTAATTTCTGAAATTAGTAATTTTCTAAATAAAACAGCATCAGTTATTTCATTATTTGTAATATTAGAAGCCATGATTATACGTGAATTAATTTCAGGAGAAATAATGGGTTTATTTTTTTTAATCCATGGTAGGACATTAACTTTAATCTCTCCTCCTTGAATAATTCTAAAATTATTGGCTATATCTGACTTACTAAATTGTGATAATTTAACTTTTTGAATTTTTGAATATTTTTTATTACAAAAATTGTTAAATTGAATTTTTATATCATCATCAACTAAGTCTAATAAATCTGAAGCAATAACAAATTTATTGAATGTTTTTTTTGTTTTAAAACTTTTATTAAGTAAAACCCTACCAACTTTTTTAAAAATCTTAATATCTTTTGCAAACCAACCTAAAGTATCAAAGCTTGGGGCCATTGGGTAAACACCATCTGAATCGATTCTATCATGAGTAGGTCTAATGCCAAGTAAGCCACAAAATGAAGCAGGAACTCTGATTGAACCACCAGTATCGCTTCCAATTGAAAAGTCATACCTATTAGTTGTTAGTGCAGCAGCAGAACCAGAACTTGAGCCACCAGGGACACAATTGGGTGCCTTTAAATTTTGAGGGGTTCCATAATGATTATTTTCACCTATAACAGAATAGAAAAATTCATCACAAATAGTAATGCCTTTTAATAAAGCTCCTTCGTTTAATATTTTTTTTAAAAATTCCGAATGATCAGAAGCAGGTTCGCATTTATTATAAAAATCAGGATTTCCACAAGATGTTTTTAACCCTTTAACATTACACATATCTTTCAAAACAAATCTTAAATTATCTAAACTCCCACTCCGAAATGGAGAAATGTCTTCAAGAGGTGAATGAGGCATTAAATAAGACAGTTTTTATTCCTTTTTAATTTTAAAAAGTTAAATTTTAATAATCTAAAGTTAATAAATATATCAAGTAATAATATTAACATCTTAAAGTTAGTTTTTGAAATATTTATTATTATCTAAAGTTAAATTATATAGTCATTTAAAAAGCTATCAAGTTCATAATCATTTTGTAAATGTTATATAATTTTATATAATTAAATTTTTATCATATTTTGGGGGATATTATGGATTTTAATGAAGAAACCGCTACAGATGCTGTGTTAAAAAGTTTTTCTAATATTAAAAACAATCGATTAAAAATTATTATGAATTCTATCATAACCCATTTACACGAAGTTGTTAAAGAAGTTGAACCAACAGAAGAAGAATGGATGCAAGTAATTACATTTTTAACGGATACTGGTCAAAAATGTGACGATAGAAGACAAGAGTTCATTCTTCTTTCAGATGTATTAGGTGTATCTATGTTGATTGATTCAATTAATAATAGAAAAACTAAAAGTGAAACTGAAACAACTGTTTTAGGTCCATTCTATACACCTTCTCCAATTATTAAAAATGGAGATAATATAGCTAATAATGTTAATGGAGAAAGATGTATTGTTACTGGAAAAGTCTTTGATATTGATAGAAAACCTATAAATGGAGCAAAGTTAGAAGTATGGCAATCAGGTCCTGATGGGGTGTATGACATTCAAAAAGAAGACAATATAGTTGATTTGAGGGCTACTATGTTTTCTCAAAATGACGGATCATATGATTTTAAAACCGTAAAGCCTCAATTTTATCCTATCCCTATTGATGGCCCTGTTGGAAAAATGCTTAATAATTTACAAAGACACCCATTTAGGCCAGCACATATTCACTTTATGGTAAAGGCTGAAGGTTATGTTGATCTAGTTACACATGTATTTATAGACGGTGATAAATATTTACAATCAGATACAGTCTTTGCAGTTAAAAAAAGCTTAATTAGAAAGCTTGAAAAAGGAAGGGATGACATTAATCAAGAAGAGATTTTTTATTTAAACTTTGATATAATAATGCAAAAAGAATAGAGAAGCATTCAAAAAAAAATGCTTCTCATAATCACTTAAATTTATAGCTTTGAAGCCACATATTCCCAATTTACTAAATTGTCTATAAAGTTTTTTAGGTACACTGGCCTTTTATTTCTGAAATCAATATAATAGGAGTGTTCCCAGACGTCACAACCAAGTAAAGCAGTCTGACCAAAACAAATTGGATTAACACCATTCTCTGTTTTAGTAATCTTTAGACTATTATCTTTATCTTTAACTAACCAACACCATCCAGAACCAAATTGTGTTGCCCCAGCTGCACAGAAATCGTCTTTAAATTTTTCTACGCTTTCAAAAGAGTTTATTAGTGCTTTTTCTAATTCTGAAGGTATTTTAGTCTTAGTTGGACTCATCATTTGCCAAAACTGTTCATGGTTCCAATGTTGCGCAACATTGTTAAAAATACCATTTTGAACAATGTTTTGTGAATCATAAGTACCAAGAACTATTTCCTCAATAGGTTTATTTTCCCAACCTGTATCTTTAAGTAAATTATTACCATTATCAACATATGCTTTATGATGAATATCATGATGGTATTCCATAGTTTCTTTACTCATACCATGTGCTGATAGTGCATCAATTGGATAAGGTAAATCAGATAATTCTAATTTCATTAGTAGCTCCTATAATTACAATAGTACTTAAGTAATATATCTAAACACTTTTTCAAGTGAAAAAATATAAATGTTTGATTACACTAATTATAAAATGTTATAAATTATCTTTTATAATTACTTTAAAATGGGGATTTAATATGAAGCAAAGAGTTGTCGAGCTTACAGAATTAGGAAAAGCTGAAAATATGAGAGTTATTGAAGCAGACATTCCGTCTCCGGGACAAGGTCAGGTTGTTATAAAAAATAATGTAGTTGGCTTAAACTATTTAGATACTTATTTTCGAAGTGGTCAGTACCCATGGCCAAATCAAGAAAAAATTAAAATTCCTGGCTCAGAAGGTGTGGGCTTTGTTCATTCTATTGGGCAAGGTGTTACTGACTTTAAAGAAGGCGATAAAGTATCATATGTGACTCCTGTAGGTGCTTATGCAGAATATGCATTAATAAGTGCAGCGCACGCAGTACAAATAAAGGTAGAGGTTAATGATACAGACGTTGTTGCATGCACTCTAAAAGGTTTGACTGCACACTACCTTCTTCATTTAACGTTCAATCTACAAAGTGGAATGACAGCACTTGTGCATGCCGCAGCCGGTGGAGTAGGGCAATTAATGGGCCAATGGGGTAGTGAGATAGGAGCAACTATGATTGGAACAGTTGGTGGTCCAGATAAAGCTATAGCAGCAAAAAATGCTGGTTATCATCATGTTATTGATTATAACGACAAAGATTTTGTTTCTGAAGTAATGAACATTACTGATAACAAGAAGTGTGATGTAGTATACGATAGTGTTGCAAAGTCTGTTTTTCCAGGATCTATGGACTGTTTAAAGCCAAGGGGAATGTGGGCTTTGTTTGGTCAAGCATCTGGTCCTATTGTAGATTTTAACCTAGCTTTGCTTTCTGCAAAAGGCTCATTATACGTCACAAGACCAACATTATTTTCTTATATTGCAAATAGAGATGAATACAATACAGCATCTTTTGAGTTATATAGTAGAGTTGCTGATGGACGATTAAAAGTTGCAATTCATGATCAAATGCCTTTAGAGAAAATTGTAGAGGCTCATAATCTTCTTGAAGGTAGAAAAACAAAAGGCGCAATAGTAATAACGTTATAATAATAAATAATATAGGAGATACTTATGATAGATTTATACACTTGGCATACACCCAATGGAAGAAAAGTTTCCATAATGTTAGAAGAAATTGGAATGGATTATAATGTTTTTCCAATCAATATAGCTAAAGATGAGCAGTTTCAGCCTCATTTTTTAGAAGTGTCTCCTAATAATAGAATACCTGCAATTGTCGATAAGAGTAATAATGACTATGCACTTTTTGAATCTGGAGCAATTTTAATGTACTTAGCTGAAAAAAGTGGGAAATTAATTAACAAGTCTAACTCAGACGAATATTTCAGAACTATGGAATGGTTAATGTGGCAAATGGGAGGAGTTGGGCCAATGTTTGGACAAGTTCATCATTTTGTTAAGTATAACAAAGGAAAGTCGCAATACGCTGAAGAAAGATATTCAAAAGAAGCGAGGCGACTATATAGTGTTATGGATAAACGTTTAAATAGTAATCAATATATTTCTGGGAAGGAATATAGTATTGCAGACATTTCTATTTGGCCTTGGACGGCAAGATTTGATTGGCAGGAAATTGATTTAAATGATTTTCCTAATGTTGCTAGATGGTATAAAGAAATGATAGACAGGCCAGCTGTTCAAAAGGGATGGCTTGTACCTCAAAATGATCAGTTAATACCAAAAATTTAAAAGTTGTTATTATGAAAAATTTTAAATTAGCAGTTGCTGGCCTTGGCTGGTGGGGAAAAGTGATAATAGATAGATTGTCATCTTCAAATGATATAGATATCGTTTTTTTAATTGACCCAGATCCTGACTTAAAAGCTATAGAATTAGCGAAGTCTAAAAATTTAAAAATTATTCATGACTTTGAAGATGCTATTAATAAAAATATGATTGATGGAGTAATTTTATGCACTCCTAATTCATTTCATATGGATCAGACAATTAAAGCTGCAAACTTAGGTATTCATGTTTTTTGTGAAAAACCTCTGTCACTAATTCCTTCAGAAGTTTCTGAAATGATAAAAGTTTGTAATAGTAATAATGTTATTTTAGGAGTAGGTCATGAAAGACGATTTGAGAAAGGGTGGCAAAAACTAAATGAGTTGGTATCCACTAATAAAATTGGAACTATAATGTATGCTGAAGGTCATTTTAGTCATGATAAACTTGCATATTTACCTTTAGATAATTGGCGTACTAACCCAAAATTTGCACCTGCTGCTGGTATGACTGGTATGGGAGTACATTTGACAGACCTTATGATATGGCTATTTGGGCCTGTTAAGAGCGTTTATGCATCTACGGCGCATAGAGCTCTTAAATATGAGACAGGTGATGTTGTCTCAGCTAGTATGTTGCATAAATCAGGTTTAAGCACTCAAATTACAGCTATTTTAAAAACCCCTCATTATCAAAGAATAACAGTTTGGGGAGAGAATGGTTGGGTTGAGGTTGTTGATAGTTCTCATCCAGATACTCCAGGGCCTTCTTCTATAAAAATAGTAATGAATGACGGGACTATTCTTAATGAAACATATGATTGGGTTGATACGGTTTCAAAAAATATTCACAACTTTGTTTATGCAGCTCGAAAAAAAGAAAAATATATATTTTCTGATATTGAAAAATATCAAAATATAGCTGTACTAGATTGTATTTATAAGTCTAGTAAAGTAAATAAATCAATCGAAGTCATATAAAACTATTTTACTTTAGAGTTAATACTCGGCGACATTGTAATGCTGATATTGCTATTGTATAGATTGCTATATTTTATTGGTGCAATTTGTATGGTCATAATTCTTTTATTCAAAGAATAAGTTAAAACACTTGTAGATGATCTAACTGACGTTATCTCGTTCCAATTATAATCTGTTAACTTTTGTTTAAAAAAGTCAAATATTTTTGCTGGTTTAATCGGATTTGTTATAACTAGTCTTCCAATCCAATTATCTTTTTCTCCTAATAACAAGGTTTTTTCGATAATCATTATTGAACCATCAGGAATTGGTATATCTTGAAATTGGGAAAAAGATTCTTCTAAAGTTTGGTCAATGTTTTCAGAATCTATATTATTTGTAGATTTTGAAATTGAATGTTCTAAAAAATTTTGGCTGCAAGAAAACAAAAAAAATAAAGAGAAAATTATAAAAATGTTTTTTATTAAAGAATTTTTTGAATAATACATTTTACTATTTAAAAGGTTAAAAAAATATTAATATATTTTATTTTGTATTTGTAAATAGAATTAACTGAATTTAATTTTTTTAATTGTAAGAGTATTAATAGCTAACAATATTGAAGTAATAAATAAGCATAATAAAAATCCTCCTATATGAAAAGACAGGCCAGAAAATAATGTCCCTATTAGACGTCCAAAAGCATTAGACATATAGTAAAAACCAACATCTAAAGTTACTCTACTTTTATCTGTAAATTTTAGAATTAAATAAGAGTGTATTGATGAGTTAATTGCAAAAACAAAACCAAATATAAAAAGTGTAATAATTGTAATAATTAATTTTTGTTCGGTAAAATAAATATTTAAGATAATTAAAATTAAAGGAATAGAAATTAATGTATTGGCCCAAAAGTTTGTTTGGAACTGCAAAGATTTAGTTTTTGATAATATGTTTGGAGTTAAACTTTGAATTAAGCCATAAAAAATAGTCCAGCAAGCCATAAATGAACCAATAATAAAAAAGGCTTTTTCATTCTCATTTTCTGAGCCATCAGAAACTAGTGAATATAAAAAAATAGGTAATCCAATTACAAGCCATGTGTCTCTCGCTCCAAAAAGAAAAACTCTACCTAGACTTAGGTAATTAATGTTTTCATTTTGAGATATTATACTTTTAAATTTCACATCTTTTTTCACAGACAAAATATTGTTTGGTAAAAATATAATTGTTAAAAACAATATAAATAATAAAATAATAGCCATTATGATTAATGAAAAATTAAATTCAAAAAATGTTAATAAAATGGCACCTACTAAAAACCCTAGGCCTTTTATAGCATTTTTAGACCCCGTCATTAATGCAACCCACTTAAATAGCTTATCTTCTTTGTTTGGTGTTAGTAATTTAACAGAGCTTTTCGCACTCATTTTGGTAAGGTCTTTTGCGATTCCAGCTAAACCTTGAACGATTATAACGTATATTAAAATTTCAAATGAACTCCAATTGCTATTAATTTGAGACAAAGCAAAAAGTGATATAATTTGAAATAAGATTCCAAAATTCAAGGTTATATTTAGACCGGTTTTTTTTGCTATCCAACCAGCTAAAAGATTTGTGATCATTCCAAAAAATTCATACAGAATAAACAAATAAGCTAGTTGTAACGGAGAAAACCCAATTGAATGAAAATGTAACAAAACCAGCATTCTCAAAGCTCCATCACTCAGCATAAAAAACCAATATGCTGTTGTGATTATGAAAAATGATAATGTTTTATTATTAATTTGTTGAAACATATTTATTTCAAATTACTCACAAGCTTTAAAATATCAAACAACCTGTTGGCGTATCCCCATTCATTGTCATACCATGCATAAACTTTTAGTTGTCTTTTATTTATGACTATAGTTGAAAGAGCATCAATTATAGAGCTCCTAGGGTCGTTAATATAGTCAGAAGAAACTAACGGTCTTTCTTCATATCCTAGTATGTTTTTCAATTCATTTGTACTTGCCTTTTTAAATAAATTATTGATTTGAAGAGATGTAACGTCAGACTTCATTTCAAAAACACAATCGGTTAAGGACGCATTTAATAACGGAACTCTTATAGCGTGGCCATTCAACTTTCCTTTAAGTTCTGGATATATCAATGAAATAGCTTTTGCAGACCCTGTAGTTGTAGGGATTAAATTATTAATTGCAGATCGACCTCTTCTTAAATTTACATTAGGTATATCAACTAAGGTTTGGCTATTAGTTAAATTATGTATTGTACTTATTGATCCATGCTTTATACCAATATTTTCATGTAAAACTTTGATAATAGGAGCAATGCAATTAGTTGTACAACTTGCTGCCGTTATTATCCTGTGTTTTGAAGGATCATATACAAATTGATTAACACCATACACTATATTAGCTATATTCGTTTCATCAATAGGAGCGGAAACTAAAACTTTCTTAACTCCCGCATGAAAATATTTTTCTAGAACTTTTGAACTTTTATTTACTCCAGTACAATCTATTAAGATATCTATATCTTTGAGAATTAATGTCTCAATATTATTATAAAAGGATGTTCTAATTTTTCTTCCATTAATAAACAGATCATTATCTTTTGCTTCAAAGTCAGCTAACCATTTTCCGTGAATACTATCAAACTCTAAGCTATGTAATAGTGAATGTATATCGCCATTTAATTCATTCACATACTTTAAATTTAAATTGTTAGTTATAAGTAACTTTAAAATTAATTTACCTATTCTACCAACACCATTTATAGCAATATTTATCATTTAAATACCTTTACAAAATTATCTGCTTTCTTGTTACTATAGATAAATTATTAATTGTTGAAAATTTAATTATAAAGATTAAATTAAATCAACAATATTTCATTTTTATTAAATACTTTATTTAAATTGAGCTAATTATGGATCAAAAACTAATCCCTTCTTATATAAAAAATATAAGTGAAATGCTAGATGACGGCATGATTTTAACAGATAAACATGGATTAGTTTTGTTATCTAATGTTAGTGCTCAAGAATATTTAGGTAAAGACCCTATAGATAACAATATTTTTGAATTATTAAAAATAAAAGAATTAAAAAACTTAAATCAATCTAATTTAAATGATGATTTAGAAAAAGAGTTTTACTACCAAACTGATGATGAATTAAAACGCTCTTTGATCATAAAGATCAAAAAAATAGAAGAAAATTTATATGCCATATTACTACTTGATATGACACTTCAACGAAACCTTGAAAAAGTTAGAAGAGATTTTGTTGCAAATGTAAGTCATGAACTAAGATCGCCTTTAACAAGTTTAGTTGGTTTTATTGAAACTTTACTGTCTGGTGACGTTCATGATGATGCTACTCGTTCAAAGTTTTTAAAAATTATGGATGAAGAAGCAAAACGAATGAATAGATTAATAGATGATATTTTATCATTGTCTAGAGTTGAGACAGAAGAACATATCTCTCCTACAACGCGTATATCTATAATTGAACCAATAGTTTCAGTAATAGCTGCTTTGGAAGAGAGAGGTTTAAACAAAAAAAATAAAGTTATTTTTAATGATAAAAGGTTTAATAAAGATAATCCTCCATTAATTATTGGAAATTTTAATGAAATTAATCAAGTTTTTATGAATTTAATTGAAAATGCAATTAAGTATGGTTTTGAAGATACTGATGTTGATGTTCAATTACATCAATTAAATAATGATGAACTCAATGTTAAAATCATTAATAAAGGCGAGGGTATTCCTAAAAAATATATAGAAAGACTTACAGAAAGATTTTTTAGGGTTGATAAAGCTAGATCAAGAAAAATTGGTGGCACTGGATTAGGTTTAGCAATTGTTAAACATATTCTTATTCGTCACAGAGCCTCTATAAGAATAAAAAGTGAAATAAATAAAAAAACAACTTTTTCTATTAAATTCCCTTTAGCCTAATTTTAATTTTTATTAATGTTTTGTAATAAAACTGTAATATACATTGCATATTCATTTCATAAATATTTAAAAAATTATTAATGGATTTAAAATGGTTAATAACGATAAAAAAACAGATTATAGATATGTAAATGATTTAAGAAGATTTGCTTACACACAAGGTAAATTAATAGAGCAAAAAAAGTTCCTTTATCTTTTAGGTGTTGCAGCTGTTTTTTTAGTTTTGGTAGCTGTCCTTGTAGAACAATATGTATCACTGGGAAGTGAGCAGACTTTTATTTTAGTTGCAGCCGCCATTATTGGTGGTTATATGGCATTAAATATTGGTGCCAACGATGTTGCAAACAATATGGGGCCAGCTGTTGGAGGTAAAGTAATATCTGTTGGTACAGCTGTATTAATAGCTGCTGTATGTGAAACATCTGGTGCATTGTTAGCCGGTGGTGATGTTGTTAGTACTGTATCAAAAGGTATAATATCTCCAGGTAATGAAATTTCAGTTAATAGTTTTAGGTATTTAATGTTAAGCGCTTTATTAGCTGCAGCGTTATGGATTAATTTAGCAACGTTTTTTAACTCTCCTGTATCTACGACACACTCAATAGTAGGTGGTATTTTAGGAGCAGGCTTAACAGTGGCGGGTATAGCTATTGTGAATTGGAAAACTATGGCTGCAATAGCAGCTAGCTGGGTTATATCTCCAGTTTTTGGAGGTATAGTCGCGGCATTATTACTATATATAATTACAATTAAAATTTTAAATGTTAAAGATAAAAGGCTAGCAGCTGTAAAGTGGTTGCCAATTTTTATTTCATTAATGGCTGGGGCTTTTACTGCTTATATGGCTTTAAAAGGTTTTAAAAAAATATACAAAGCTAGTTCAAATGAGGTCTATATTTACACGTCTTTATCTATGACAATAGCATTTTTTATATCAAAACCTTACATCAAGAATAAAGTTAAATTCTTAGAAAATAAAAAAGATGAAATATATAAACTTTTTCATCTACCTTTACTTTTTGGTGTTGGATTATTATGTTTTGCTCATGGGGCAAATGACGTAGCTAATGCAGTTGGCCCTTTAGCAGCTATTGTAAGTACATTAACAAGTTCAACTGGAGAGATTGCTAGTAAAGTTTCTATACCAATATGGGTAATGGCTATTGGTGCTGTAGGTATTGCATTAGGTCTGCTATTATTTGGTCCAAAATTAATACATACCGTTGGTCAAAAAATTACTCGTTTGAATGCGCCCAGAGCATACTGTGTTGCATTATCCTCGGCCATTACTGTTCTTATAGCCACTACACTAGGTTTGCCAGTTAGTTCAACTCATATTGCAATTGGTGCTATATTTGGAATTGGTTTCTTAAGAGAGTTCTTAGAAAATCCAAAAAATAATAAAGATAAAAAAGTATCCAAAAATAAAAGGAAACTAGTTAGAAGACGTTTTTTATACTCAATTGCGGCTGCTTGGATTATAACAGTTCCTGCTTCAGCAGGTTTAGCAGGGTGTATTTATTATTTATTTAGTGTAACTGCATTCTAAAATTAATTTTCAAAAGTCTTTTTAATATGAATATTAAAATCTTAATAGCAGATGATGAACCAAATCAATTAGAGTTAATGTCTTTTAATCTTGAAAAGGCTGGTTTTACAATCTTAAAAGCTCATAATGGAGAGGAAGTTATTGAATTGGTAGAGGAGTATAATCCTGATTTAGTAATTTTAGATTGGATGATGCCTAAGATGTCTGGAATTGATGTCTGCAGAACTCTAAGATCAAGATCAGAAACCAAATTACTTCCCATAATAATTTTAAGTGCCCGAAGTGAAGAAGGAGATAAATCTTTAGGTTTAGATACAGGCGCTGATGATTATATTTCTAAACCATTTTCTCCTGTAGAGTTAATATCTAGAGTAAAAGCACTTTTAAGACGTTCTCGCCCTTCATTAATTAATGATATATTAGAATATAATAATTTAAGATTATCATTGTCCGAAATGACTGTAATGAAAGATAATAAAATTGTTAAAATTGGACCAAAAGAATTTAGGTTATTAACTATTCTAATGGAAAGGCCTGGTCATGTGTTTTCTAGACATAAACTTTTAGATTTAGCTTGGGGACATGGAGTTTATATAGAAGAAAGAACCGTTGATGTTCATATGAGTAGGCTGAGAAAAGCTTTGAAATCTGAAGATGGTGATAATAACAGCACTATTAGAACTGTTCGTGATGGTGGTTATGGCTTATTTAAAAATAGTTAATGAATTTTTATTTAATACAATTATAGTGAATTTAGAATATAAAATTTACTAAATATATAAAATTAGGTTTTTAATTTAAGATAATGATTTATTTACATAAAATATTGCCTTTTTTTGTATCTCCTTTGGGATTTGTTCTATTTTTATTGTTTATTTATATTTTTTATCGCAAAAATTTTTTGATTTTCATGTCTTTGATAATTTTATTAGTTTCGACTAATACTTTTGTGGGTAATTATTTATTTAAAAAATTGGAATATCCTTATATACCTATTTCAATTGATAGTATTAATAAATCAGATGCTATTGTTGTTTTAAGTGGAATGATACATCAGGTTGGTAATGAAAATAATTTTAAGTATGAGTGGAGTGATCCGGATAGATTTTTTGGTGGTTTAGAACTATTAAAAAAAAATAAAAGTGATTTATTAATATTTACTGCTGGCCAATTACCTTGGACAAATAATTGGAAACCTGAGGGTTTGATTTTAAAAGATAAGGCTATAGAATTTGGTATTTTAGAAAATAAAATATTAATTACAGAAAATGTTAAAAATACATATGAAGAAAGTTTGGAAGTGCTCAAATTAACTCCAAAAGGATCATCTATTATCCTTGTTACCTCTGCTTTTCATATGGAGAGATCAAAATATTTATTTGAAAAACAGGGATTTAAAGTTATTCCTTTCCCTGTGGATTTTAAAACATCTAATACAAAATTAACAATCTTAGATATTATACCTTCACTTGACGCTTTGGGTAAAACTTCTACTTTTATAAGAGAAAATATAGGAAGATTGTATTATAGAATAATATTTCAACTAACTTAGTAAGGTTTTGGTATCTGTTCTGTGTACCAATTATATATTTCTTTGCCAGTCATTATTTGAATACCGTCATGGCTAAGTATATAGTCTAGTAATTGTTCAAAAAATAATATTCTATGAGGAACCCCTGTTAAGTAAGGGTGTACACTTATTGCCATGATTTTAGTATTCTCGTCTGTTTCTTGATAAAGGCGGTCAAATTGTAGTTTTCCTCTATGTAAAATTTCATCTGACTTGTGTACTTGAACTGAGGTCATAACAACATCATTTATCTCAACAGGATATGGAAGAGTAACCATTCTCTTACCATTTTTTACTCTAAGATCTTGAGGCTGATCATCTATTGGCCAGTTAGCTGTATATTTAATTCCGTTTTCTGACAATATATCAATAGTTTCGTCCGTTTCAGTTAGGCCAGGGCTTTCCCAACCAATAACTTTAGTTTTCGTAAATTCTTCAATTTTACTAATAGCAGACTTAACATCTACAAATTCATTTTCAACTTTATGCATAGGTCTTTGTATATAACCATGACCCATTGGTTCCCAATTTTCTTTTATTGCAGCTAAAACAGTTTCAGGATAATGATCCACAACTGTAGCGTTCAATGCTAAGGTTGAACGAATTTTTCTTTCTTTTAGTGCTTTTAAAATACGCCAAAAACCTACTCTCATTCCATACTCATGCCATGACCAATTTGGTAAATCAGGTAACATAGGCACATTCATTGGAGGTGGTAAAACATTTCTAGGTTGAGCAAGAGTAGGGTCCCACACTTCTAAATTGACTAAAACCCATAAAATAATTTTTTTGTTATTTTTAAGTAATAATTTAGGTCTATTAATTATAGGGTTATAATCTAATCTTTCTCTACGGTTCATAACTTACCTTAATTTATTTTTATCCAATTCTCATTTATCTTAGTTCCACTATTTCTAATAACTTTAGCGATTGGGCAATACATTCCTAATTGTTTTTTAACTTCTTCTAATTCTGTACTCGATGCGCTTGTAGAAATTTCTATGTCTAGATCAATTTCAGTAAATGGTATATCAACTTCTTCAATCAAACTAGCTCCATCTTTGTTAAACTTTGTCTTAGATTTAATTTCTAAGCTATCTATGGTGAGCCCCATTTTCTCTATTATTCTATGAGTTATTACATTAGTACAACCTAATAAAGATGACACTAAGGTTTCTGTGGGGGATAAACCTAGATTAGTACCACCTCTAGCAACAGGTTCATCTATTACACTTTCAACATCTCTAGCAAGAATATCTAATCTTGAATGACTTTTAGAAGACCCTTCTAATTTCATATTTACAACATTATTATTCATATTAAATTCCTTATTTTAATTAAAAAAAGCTCTCTAAATATGTTAGTCTATTAAAGTTAAATAATAAATTATAAAATTGAATATAAAAAATCACAAAAAATGATTTAATATGTATTGATACCTTTTTTAATTAGTGATTAAATATTTTTATATTCTTAGGGGGATGAATAGTAATGAAAGCACCAGATTTTTCATATTATGAAGCTAAATCGATCGATGACGCAATAAAATTTAAGTCAGAAGATGATGAATCTGTATTTCTTGCAGGAGGCCAGTCTTTGATACCTGCACTGAACATGAGATTATCAACACCTTCATGTTTAATAGATATTTCAAAATTAAGTGACTTAAATGTTATTAAATTTGAAAATAATAGTCTTTATATTGGTGCTTTAGCTACCCATTCTGAAGTTTTGAATAATGATATTGTTAATGAAAAAATACCTGTTTTAAAAAATATTTTAAAAATGGTAGCTCATTCTGCAATAAGAAATAAAGGAACTCACGGAGGAAGCATTGCTTACGCTGATCCTGCAGCTGAGTTACCAGCTTTTGCAGTTGCTATGAATGCAGAGATTGTATTGTCAGGTTTAAAAGGTAAAAGAACAGTTGCTGCTAATGATTTTTATTTAGGATTATTTGAAACAGACATTATGCCTGATGAAATGTTAATTGGAATAAACTATCCTTGTTTAAAAACCAATCAATATATTGTATTTGATGAAGTATGTCGTCGGCATGGTGATTATGCAATGGCAGGTTTGATAGCTAGCGTTGAATTAGAAAACAATAATATTAAAGAATTAAAACTAGTGTTTTTTGCTACTGGTGATAGGCCTGATATAGCCCATGAAACCGCTAAAATTATTATAAATGAAGGTTATGATTATTTATTAACTAAAAAAACACTAAATTCAGAACTAGAATTTGCAGGCGATTTAAATAGTAGCCCTGAAATGAAGCTTCATCTTGCAACTATACTTATTAACAAAGCTTTAAAAAAAATTGGAGAAATAAATGCCAGATAAAAGGAATGTAAGCATATCTTTTACTGTTAATGGTGAAAAATTTGATAATCTTACTGTTTCAGCTAGGCAGCATCTTGGAGATCTTCTAAGATCGCAAGGTTTTACAGGTACGCATATTGGTTGTGAGCAAGGCGCCTGCGGTGCATGTACTATTGAGATGGACGGAAAAGCAGTTAGATCTTGTCTTATCTTATCATCTCAAGCTAACGGTTCTAATATCAAGACTGTTGAAGGTTATGACGAGCCTTTCATGAAAATTGTTAAAGATAATTTTTTAAAACACAATGCGTTACAGTGTGGATTTTGTAGCCCAGGTATGTTGATGACAACAAAAGAAATAATATCTAAAAAGAAAAAGTTCACGAGAGAAGAAATTCGTGCAGAAATTTCAGGAAATTACTGCAGATGTACAGGTTATCAGTCAATAGTTGACGCTATTGAAGAGTCTATTGAAAATATACACTAAGGATCTCTAATATGGATGATATTAAAGTTAATCAAAACCCAAAATTAGGTTCAGTTGATAGACCTAATTCATATATAGGTAGAAGTCTATCTAGAGATGATGCAAGAAAACATTTAGAAGGTGGTGGACAATTTGTAGATGACTTAACCCTTCCAAGAATGGTAAATATAGCCTTTTTAAGGTCACCTTTTGCACATGCTGATATTCTATCAATAGATGTAACTGAAGCCAAAAGTTTTCCAGGAATTATAGATGTTTTAATTGCTGAAGATATAGACAAAATTTGTACACCTTGGGTTGGAACATTAGGGCACTTAGGAGAAATGAGATCTCCAGAACAATCACCTTTAGCGGCAAAAACAGTAAGATGGCAAGGTGAAGCTGTAGCTGTCGTTATAGCAAACTCTAGAGCGCAAGCAGAGGACGCAATAGAGGCAATAGATGTTGAATGGTTAGAAAAAGATGCGCAAGTTGATATGGAAACTGCCTTAAATAAAGATGCTATTGTTATACATGAAGAGCTTGGAAATAACTTGTTTTGGACAAGAACAGTTGAACAAGGCAATGTTGAAGATGCTTTTCAACAATCTGATATAGTTGTGGAAACAACATTAGACTTTTCTCGACACACTGGTGTTACTCTTGAACCAAGAGGCATCATTGCAGATTGGAACAAAACTGAAAATAAAATGACAATATACCATAATAATCAAGCTCCTCACATGATGCAGCATATTATAGCAAAACATTTTAATATTTCTGAAGGCTTAGTAAGAATTATAAGTAAAGATGTAGGTGGTTCTTTTGGTATAAAGGTTCATGTATATGCTGATGAAATGACAGCTATTGCAGTTTCTAAAAAGATAGGTCGCCCAGTAAAATTTATGGCTGATAGATTAGAGAGTTTTACAACAGATATACATGCTAGATGCCATAAAATAAGTGGTAAGTTAGGTGTTGATAAAACTGGTAAAATCTTAGCTATGGAAATAAATGACTTAAGTGGTATTGGTCCATATAGTATGTATCCTAGAACTTCTGCTATTGAAACTAATCAGGTTTTAAATCTTTCTGGAGCTCCATATTTAATTCCAAATTATAAAGCTGTTGGAACTGTTGTTTTCCAAAACAAAACACCAATGTGCCAATATAGGGCAGTAGGTCATCCCATAGCAGTAGCGATTACAGAAGCTTTAGTTGATAAAGCTGCAATGAAAACTGGACTTCAACTTGATGAAATTAGAAAATTAAACTTTATTCCTGATAATGCTTACCCAAATAAAACTCCTTCAGGTGTTCCTTTAGAAGACTTGTCTCATGAGGCTTCTATGGAAAAGTTATTAAAGATTATGAATATTGATGAAATTGAGAAACAAAAAGCATTAGATATCAAAGATGGAATTTTAAGTGGGTATGGTGTAATAAGTATGTGTGAAGTAACTAACCCTAGTCCATTGTTTTATGGTGTTGGAGGAGCGCATATTTCAGCTCAAGATGGCGCTTCTGTAAGATTAGAAGGATCTGGAGCTATTCACCTTTCATCATCGATTACTGAACAAGGACAGGGTACTGAAGCTATCATGAAACAAATAGCGGCAGATCAGCTAGGCGTCACAATGGATACAGTGCGAGTTACCTTAGGTGATACAGACGCAACTCCATATGGTGGAGGGACTTGGGCCTCAAGAGGAGCTGGTATAGGAGGAGAGGCTGTACTTAAGGCTGCAAGAATACTTAAAAATAATATTTTAGACATTGCTGCAGCTATAATGCAAACTGATATTAAATCACTCGATATTGAAGACAATGTTGTGATAAGAAAAAATGGTGGTGAAGGTATTACTTTACAAAAATTAGCTCAAACTGTTTATTATAGAGGTCATGAACTTCCAAAAGGGACAAATCCAGAGTTATTAGCAACGGCTAGTTTTTTGATTGAGGGTATACCATTTGTTTTTACAAATAGTGCTATGGGTTGTCATGTTTCTATTGATCAAGAAACAGGTTTAGTTAAAATAAACAAGTTTTGGGTTGTAGAAGATTGTGGAACTCAAATAAATCCTAAGTTAGTAGAAGAGCAAATCAGAGGAGGTGTTGTACAAGGAATAGGTGGCGCATTATATGAAGAGTGTGTTTATGATGACCAAGGTAATATGCAAAATGCAACTATGGCTGATTATCTCGTTCCAATGGCATATGAAATGCCAGATATCATTGTTGATCATGTCACTACTAATTCAGGAAGAAGTATAATTGGTGCAAAGGGTGCAGGAGAAGCTGGCACAGGTGGTGCTCCTGCTGTTATAATGAATGCTATTAATAATGCTCTTAAGGATTTAAATATTGAAATGACATCTCAGCCAATAACACCAGAAAAAATTCTTAAAAAAATGGGAAAAATTTAATTAAAT
>CAZFKZ010000028.1:0-9839 GCA_964519035.1 uncultured Rhodobacterales bacterium
ATGAAAGAAGCTTTTGAACATTTTTTACCACAAATGGAACTTGTTTTTCTAGCCCCCCCTATTAATTCAAAGATTTTATAAAATTTATTAGATTATCCTTTAAAGATACTTCAGGTATATGAAACCTATCAATCGTTTGATCCCAATCGGTATCTTTAAATTTATCTTTAAATAATTTATACTCATTACTTGTTTGTATATCTTGATCTAATTTTGACCTGGAATAGAGTAAAAGCACTAGAGATCTTGAATCAATCTCTCTTAAGTCAAAACTTAATTCAATTGCTTTGGTAAAATTATCTGCAAAAAAATAACCAAGAATTAAATCTTTAATTCTATTATCTGAAGTAGATTGCCCTTGAGGAATTGGATCAAGTTCAAAAGCTTTATTTAGCAATTCTAAACCTTTATCAACTTTTCCTACTCTAACTAAAACTTCACCGTAACCCGACAATACTCTTGGATCATTAGGCACCATATTAAAAGATTTCATACCATGATCTTCTGCTAAAATATAATCATGATTACTTAGATATACAGCTGATAACATCCTATGACATTCAAAATCATTTTCATTAAGCTCTAAAGCTTTATCTATATTTTTTTTGGCTTCAATCATTAATTCACTAGCATCTTGGTCTGCAAAACCTCTGAACATTGCTTGACCTAAAGTACACACCTTCCAAGCATAGGCTTGTGCATTATTAGCGTCTGATTCTATGGCTTTATCAAAATTTTCGAGAGCTTGTTTGTTAGATTCTTTTGTAAATTTATGATGATTTTCTTTACCTCTAAGAAGGTATTCATAAGAACTAATGTTTTCTGTTGGCTTTCTCTTAGATCTTTGCAATGAACTGATTTCTATTTCACCAAGTAAAGCTATAGATATTTTTCTAACAATTTCATCTTGTAAATCAAAGATATCCTCTAAGACTCTATCATATTTATTACTCCAGATTATACTTTCATCTTTAGCGTCGCTTAACTCAATATTTATTCTTACCCTTTTTCCAGAGGCTCTAATCCCACCTGTTACAATGAAATCTAAGTTAAATTCATTTGAAAAAACTTTTAAATCTTTATTTTCATCTTTGAAATTAATTGAAGTTTGGCGAGACAATATATCAAATTCGCGCATCATAGAAAATTCAGTTATGAGGTCTTCACAAATACCATCAACTAAGAACCCGCTATCCTCATCATTGCCTGTATTGGCAAAAGGTAATATTGCAAACTTTGGCTTTTTATTCACAATTTTCTTTTTATTTTTAGAAAATTTGTTTTTACCATCACCTAATATGGAAAACACTTCAAAATCATTAGAAATATTTTTTAATTCAATTCTTCCTAAAGAGTGTACTTTTTCATCTATTCGGTTACTGATTTGTTGTTTAACAACTTCCGAAATCAATATCTCACCAACTGGAGATTGACTTTCTAAGCGAGCAGCAATATTCACACCGTTTCCATATATGTTTTCACCCTCTATAATTATGTCATCCAGATGTATTCCTACTCTCCAGGATAATTTTGGATCAGTTTCTATTATATCATTTCTTTTTTTTATTAAGTTCTGAAACTCAATAGCAGCGTTCACACATTCAACAGGACTTTGAAATTCTGCTATAACTGAATCTCCAGCTGTATGAAAAATTCTTCCTGAATATTTTGAAATCATAGGGTCAATAATATCGCGGCATGCTTTTAAACTATTTAAAGTTTTTTCTTCTTGGGCTTCCATATGTTTACTAAATCCTACACAATCTGTAGCTAATATAGTTGTCAATTTTCGTTTAATGTTAGACATTTCAACCTTTTATATGTTTAATTTTTACTAATAATTTGAAAAAAATTATAAAACAAGTTTACATTTTATTATAAAAATAATTTTGAGGAATTCAATATTTTTAAAAAAAATAGAAATTTATTACATTTTATCCCAATACTTTTTTCATTCGAGGTTTTTGCTCATGAAGAGATAAAACGTAAAAATAATATAGGTGAAATATTATTTATAAAAAACCTTGTAAATAAAGTTGTTTTTAAAGATGACGAGTCTTTTTTAAAAATTACCTTACTAGAAATTTTCCATTTGTCACAAGATGTTGGGTAGGCAACCCTGATAAGTCATTTACTCAAAGACCAGATAAATAAACTAAATATTATAAATTTTAGTTTATTTATTTTTCAGATCATCAAGAGCCTTATTTATATTTCAAAAGTTTTTGAAGTTGATAGATAAGCTTTCACGAAATGAGAAACATTAAACTATTATATTTTTAAAATATGATAATGTTTTACTTTGGAGGTTTGTTATGCGAAACGAAATGCTTAAAAAAACCAATTTAATTTGTTTAAAAACTGGCTCTAATGCCAAAATTATTAAACATTATGAATCAAAAAATGTTTCTTATGTTAAAATAAATATAACTATGAAATTTGATAATACAAATTTTCATGTTTTAAAAACTGTACCTACTAGTGAAATAGAAAAGGATTTTAAATATAATTAAAATTCTCAATTCTATTCAAAATATAATTTTTATAAATATGGGTACAATTATAGATGTTATTAAACCACTCAATCCCATTCCAACAGCTGCAAATACACCAGCATTTTTATCTTTACTCATGGCCCTTGCTATTCCTATTCCATGACTAGTAAGTCCCATACTAAATCCTCTTGCTTCCATTTTTTTTAACTTCATTAAATCAAAAACAAAGGTACCTAAGGATGCTCCTATAATACCAGTTATCAATGTTATAATAGCTGTCAAAGATGGAATGCCACCTATCAAATCAGATATGCCCATAGCAATTGGTGTTGTTACACTTCTTGGTATTAAGCTTAAAATGAGTTCTTTTGGAAGTTCAAAGTACATTGACAAACCATAAGTTGTCGAAATTGCTAAAAAAGAACCTATAAAAAGTGATATAAATATTGCTTTGCTATTATATATTATCAGATCCCATTTTTTATAAATTGGAATTGCTAAAGCAACTGTAGCTGGTCCTAAAAGAAAATGTATAAACTTTGCACCCTCAAAGTATCGTTCATACTGGATATTAAATGATAATAAAATCATACTTATTATAAAAATACTAATTGCAACTGGGTTTAACAAAGGAAATAAATTTGATTTTTTGTAAATGTAATCTGCAATTAAATAAGAACCTATTGTAAGAGTTAACCAAAATAAAGGCTCAGCTTGGAGATAAATCCATATACTATAAAGTTTTTGTTGGTCTATCATTTTTAATCTTTATTTTTAAGTAACTTTTCCATTAATAATGCGGTTAACGCCAAGGTCATTAATGTACCCAAAACTATGATCAGAAGAACTTTTACTAAATTATCCTCTAAAAAAGAAAGATGCATAACAACACCAACTCCAACAGGGAGAAAGAAAAGCGGTATATATTTTACTAAATTTTCAGCAGATGTAATTAAATTAATTTTTTGGTCTTCGACTAGTTTACGATTATATTTGTTTGATAAAAGTAATACAGTTAACAATAAAATTAGTCCAATAACTGGTCCAGGTATATTTAATTCCAAAACTTTCTGAATTAATTCACCTATTAATTGAAATAAGAAAATTATAAAAATAGCATTAAGCATTTAATACTCAAATTTGATTTATGGAATTAAAAAAATGCTTGAATACCTGTTTGAGCTCGCCCAAGAATTAAAGCGTGAACATCATGAGTACCTTCATAAGTGTTTACAGTTTCAAGGTTCATTAAATGACGCATAACCTGATATTCTGCATGTATTCCGTTACCACCATGCATATCTCTTGACATTCGAGCAACATCCAATGCTTTTCCACAATTATTTCTCTTAATAAGAGATATTGATTCAGGAGCTAACCTTCCATCGTCAAAAAGTCTGCCAACTTGAAGCGCAGCACTTAGACCTAATGTAATTTCAGTTTGCATGTCAGCCAATTTTTTTTGAATTAACTGTGTTGCTGCCAGAGGCTTTCCAAATTGTTTTCTATCCAACGTATATTGTCTTGCCCTATGCCAACAATCTTCTGCTGCACCCATTACACCCCAAGCAATTCCATATCTAGCACGATTTAAGCATCCAAATGGACCTTTCAATCCTGACACATTAGGCATCAGATTTTCGTCAGGAACAAAAACGTTATCCATAACTATTTCACCAGTAATGGAGGCTCTCAAGGATAACTTACCTTTAATTTTAGGTGCCGTTAATCCATCCATACCTTTTTCCAATATAAAACCTTTAATAGCATCACCATGCTCTTTAGATTTTGCCCATACAACAAATACGTCAGCTATAGGTGAGTTTGAGATCCACATTTTTGATCCAGATAAGGAGTAACCTCCTTTTACTTTAATAGCATTTGTTTTCATTGAGCCAGGATCAGAACCTGCATCTGGCTCAGTTAAACCAAAACAACCTATTAATTCGCCTGAAGCTAAACCAGGTAAATATTTTACCCTTTGTTCTTCACTTCCGTATGCGTAAATTGGATGCATAACTAAAGATGATTGAACTGACATCATTGAACGGTAACCAGAATCAACTCTTTCGACTTCCCTTGCAACTAGACCATATGAAACATATGAAGCACCAGCACAACCATATTTTTCAGGAATAGTAATACCTAAAAGACCAAGTTGTCCCATTTCTTTGAAAATTTCTATATCTGTCTTCTCGTCTAAAAAAGCTTCTTCTACTCTGGGCATAAGTTTTGATTGAGCGTATTCATGAGCTGTGGACTTAATAAGAGTTTCTTCTTCAGATAATAAAGAATTTAATAAAAGCGGATCCTCCCAATTAAATTGAGCTTTAGTTACCTTAGCAGCTTTTATATTAACTATGTTTTCACTCTTATTGTTAGACAGATTTTTTTTCATAAATTATCCTATTATTTTTTTGAACATTACTAAATAGTCTTTAAAAACACAACTTCTATTAAGATTAAATTAAACTTGCTAAATGCATTTCAACAAAATCTAATCTATCTTGCCCCCAGTAAATTTGATCATCTATAATATAAGTTGGGGCTCCAAAGACACCTTTTTGAATTGCTAATTTTGTATATTCTTGCATATTATTTAAACATTCTTCACCATTAGCACATAATAGAATATCTTCTGAGTTTAAGCCCATTTTTTCTAAAATACTTTTTAGAACGTATTCATCATCAATATCTAAATCTTCAACCCATAAAGCATTCATAATTTTATTTGCAATTTCAAAATCTTTGTTTGTTTTTTTGATTTGAGAAGCAATAATTATTAAAGATGGCAACATAGATTTTGAAGGGAAATAAGTTGGTTCTGCATTTAAATTAATTTTTAGAAACTTACTCCATCTTTGTAACTCTTGAAGTCTAATATTTTGTCTTTGAGGAGGCCTTTTTGAAACTGGCAACCCTCCTGAGATAGGAAATATCTCCCCATAATTAACAGGATACATATTTACTTGCACATTGTAATTCTTAGCAATTTGAATGAATTGATTGTGCCCTAGAAATGACCAAGGGCTTCCATGACTCATAAAATAGTCAACAGTTGTCATCTTATCCTCTTTCTTGTATTAATTACCAAAACCAGAGCCTGATGTTTTGTATTCATCTCTAGGTGGACTAAAAATATCTAATATTTTTGCTCCTTCAGGCCCTCCAATAATACCATGTTCCACACCACCAGGTGTTTGCCAAAAGTCTCCTTTTTTTATACTTATTTTTTCTCCACCTTGAATTCGAACACCAGAGCCCTCTATCAAAAAACCCCATTGCTCTTGTGGATGAGAATGAATCTTACCCTCAGCGTTTGCATCTATGCTTACAATAGATAACATTGATTGATCTCCACAAAAAATTCTTGTAGAAACTCCCTCACCTAACACCCTTTTTATTCCACTATCTAAATCATTAACATTATTAAAATAATTTTCTTGCGACATATTAACCTCCCCCTTAGATATAATTTAACTTAAATAGGTTTATCTCCAGCAAAAGTAATTCTATGCATTAATCTTCTTTGGCCGTGATAATCATTTATTGGATTATGCATTGTACATCTATTATCCCAAATTGCCACAGAGCCTGGTTTCCAGTGAAATCGACAAGTAAACTCAGATTTAATTTGATGTTTATATAAAAACTCTAAAATAGGAGTACTCTCATCTTCCGTCATACCAACAAAGTTAGTTGTGTGCGCTTCATTAACATATAATGATTTTCTTTTAGTTTCTGGATGAGTTCTTACTACAGGATGTATTGCTTTTAATTCATCTCCTTTTAAACCAACAGAAGCATGTTTCATTATATCTGATCTAGTTTTTGCAACTCTAGCTTTTCCTGATATATTTACACCCTGAAGTGTATCTAAAAACTTTTTCATTCCTTCAGATAAACTTTCATATGCAAGATATTGATTTGACCATTCAGTATCTCCACCATAATCAGGAATCTCAATACCATATAGCATTGTACCCATTGGAGGATTTTCTTGATATGTTGTATCGCTGTGCCATAGCCCACCGAAATTATTAACATCAGTTTCTTTTTTTAAAATTGGAGTGATCTCTGGAAAATCTTCTAAACTTTTGACAAAAGGATAAACTATAGGTTTTCCAATTTTTTCTGCAAAAGCTTTTTGAGAACTTGGGTCAAATTTCTGATTTCTAAAAAAAATAACTTGATAATCTAATAGAGCGTTATAAATTTCAGATATGCAAGTTTCTGAAATATCTTGGGACAAATTAACATTTTCTATTTCTGCACCCAGTGCCCCTGCAATTGGTAAAACTTTTATTTCTTCATAATTATTTTGTAAACGCTCATTCATACTCATAGTAAAAATCATTCCTCTGTTTATAAAATATTGATTTAATCATAATTTAATTGCACTAAAAAAATATAAATAGCAATATCAGTAAATTATAAATAAAATTATTTAATTTTCAATTATTACTAAGCACTAATTTAAAATGGAACAAATGAAATCACCACATCTAGAAGTTAAACAAGAATGGTTAGATCAAATACAAGAAAAAGCCATCCTTCCTGATTTACCGATAATTGATCCACATCATCATCTTTGGGATGTAGGTTTTGGAAGATATTATGTTGAAGAATTGCTTAAAGATATAAAATCATCTGGTCATAATATAGAAGCAACCGTTTATATTATGAGTTCATCAAATACTAAGATCTATGCCAAATCTGGGCCTGATGAGTTTAAACCTCTTGCAGAAATAGAATTTGCTACTAATGAAGGTAAAAGAGCTGATCTTATTCCTAACAATAATGTAAAAGTAAATGCATCAATTGTAGGCTCAATGGATCTAACATTTGGGAAAAAACTCCAACCTGTTCTGGAAAAAGGGGTTCAAATAAGTGAAGGTAGATTAAAAGGAATTAGGATGCTTTTAGCCGCTCATCCTGATCCAAGAATTACATCTGGAGCTGTGAAATCAAAACTGGGGCTTATGTTACATCCTAATTTTATTGATGGAGCTAAATGCATTCAAGACGCTGGTTTATCTTTAGATTTTTGGATATATCATACTCAGTTAAATGAAATGGAAAAGATTGCAAGAGCTTTACCGAAACTATCAATAATACTAAATCATATTGGTGGACCTATACATTTAGGTGAATATGCAGGTAAACAAGCTTTAACTCATAGAGAATGGAGAGTATCTATGATGAGATTGTCAAGAATACCAAACATAAGTGTTAAACTTGGTGGATTAGGTATGGCAGTTAATGGAGCTAAATTTCACGAGCATGCCTTTCCTCCACAATCTGACCAATTGTCAGAAATGTGGAAACCTTGGATTTATGAAACAATTAACATGTTTGGTGTTGATAGGTGTATGTTTGAAAGCAATTTTCCAGTTGATAAAGGCTCATGCAGTTATGGATCTTTATGGAATGCGTTTAAAATATTAGCAAAAGATATGACAGATGATGAAAGAAATAAATTATTTAATAAGAATGCTTCTCGAATATATAAAATTTATAATTAATAAAGATATGAGGTTCTTAAATGACTGAAGTTTCTATTCTCGAACAATCTGTTTCTGTAGAGGGCAAGCCTCAATCAATTACAATTCAAGATAGTATCAATTTAGCAAAGACTGCTGAAAAACTAGGATATAAAAGGTTTTGGGTGTCTGAACATCATAATCATCCGACTATAATAGGAAGTGCACCAGAAGTGTTAATGGCAGCTATTGCCACTCAAACTAAAACTATTAGAATTGGTAGTGCAGGAATTATGCTTCCTCATTACTCACCCTTTAAAGTTGCCGAACAATTTAGGGTTTTAGAATCTTTGGCACCTAACAGAATTGACTTGGGCTTAGGAAGAGCTCCTGGATCAGATGGAAGGACAGCTCTTGCCCTGAATCGCAACAGCAGAATTGATAGTGAACAATTTCCAGGACATGTTAGAGATTTAATGGCATGGGTATCTAATGAAGACTTAATAGAAGGGCACCCATTTGGTAATTTAGTTGCCCAGCCAACTTCTGAAACAGGTCCTGAAATTTGGATGTTAGGCACTTCTAACTATGGTGCCCAATTAGCTGCCTACTTAGGAATACCATATTGTTTTGCTCACTTTATCACAAATGGGTCTGGTATGAAAAATGCTATTGAAATTTATAAATCAGAGTTTAAACCAAGTAAAAATTTTAAAAAACCATTAGTTAATGTTTGTTTGTGGGCTTTAACTGCAAAAACAGATAAAGAAGCTAGATATTTATTTTCATCAAGAGCTGCTTGGAAAATAGGGAGAGATTTTGGACAACTTGGACCAATTACAGATCCTGATAATGCATTGCATATTATCGATAATAATAATTGGAATGAAGAGTATAATTCTATGTATGAAAATTCACTTGTTGGAGAAGTTAACTATACTAAAAGTAAGATTGATAAGTTAATTAAAGAAAATAACATTGACGAAATTGCAATACTAAGTTGGTGTCATGATGAAGCTGCTAGAATAAAATCGTATAAGTTATTTGCAGATGCTTTTAATTTAAGTTCTCAAAAGAGTTTATCTAAAAATTTGTCATTAAGTCACCTTTAATTTTAACTTACAAATTAACACTCATTAAATCATGGAGTATAGAATTTGATTTATATAAAAAATATCGTTATGAAATATAAAATATTAGTGATTAATATTTTACTTTTTTTATTTCTTACAGGATGCTTTCAAGCGAATATGAAACAATTTGAAAATAATACTCCTAAATTAGATCTATTTTCTTTCTTTGAAGGTGAAACTATAGCTTATGGAATTTTTGAAGATAGATTTGGGAATCTAAAAAGGCAATTTAGGGTAAACATCTCAGGGACTGTTGATAATCAACTTTTAACTTTAGATGAAAAATTTTTATATGATGATGGCGAACAAGCTATACGTATTTGGAAAATAAAAAAAATTATAGATAATAAACAAAAAATTAGTTACGAAGGTCAAGCCGATGACGTGGAGGGTAAAGCTAATGGTTCAGCCGTTGGTAATACATTAAACTGGTCATATGATATATTTCTTAATATAAAAGGAAGTAATATCAAAGTTCATTTTAATGACTGGATATATAAACAGAGTGAGGATTTAGCAATAAACAGAGCTTACGTCAGCAAATTTGGCATTAATATAGGCTCAGTTACATTAGTATTTCTGAGAGGAAAAACTGCGCAAAATATTGGCCCCTTGAATTTAAAAAATTGGTAATTTCAAATGTTTTATAAATTTTTAATATTAATTTTCTTGTTAGCTAATACTTACTTAGTCCAAGCCGAGACAAATACGAATACGAATACGAATAC
>CAZFKZ010000028.1:9939-25203 GCA_964519035.1 uncultured Rhodobacterales bacterium
TGTTAATTTACAAGATAAAACCAACAAACCAATTATTAAAAATAAAAATTCAAGAATTATACTTAATAAATTTTTTTCTAGTTATAATGTAGTTGGAGAAGTTAATTATACTCACTTATTTTGGGACCTTTATGACGCAAAGCTTCTTACAAAAACAGGAGATTTTGACAAAAGTAAATTTGCATTAGTATTGAAATATAATACAAAAATTTCAAAAAAAAGTGTTGTTAAAGAAACTCTTAATCAATTAAAAAAACAAAAAAAATACACTAAAGAAGAGTTAGATGAATTAACAACTTTGTTAAGTAATACTTTCAAAGATATTAAAGTGGGTGATACCTTTATTGGAATAAAAGAAAATAATACTGCTTATTTTTATTTTAAAGATGAAAAAGTTTTAGAAACGAAAGATTTAGAATTTATAAATCTATTTTTTGATATTTGGCTACGAGAAGATAGCCAAAACCCTGCTTTTACTAAAAAACTTTTGGGACAAAAATAATTGAAGGTTTTTTTTAATGCGTCTTAGTGCATTTTTTTTTGAAATTATCCCCATATCAGGCTTTTTTATTAGTGCTCAACACTATAACTTAATAACAGCAGCGATTATATCACTTATATTAAGTTTAATGGTTATACTAACGTTTTATCTATATGAAAAAAGAGTTTCCAAGTTTCAAATTTTTTCAATATTTATGTCAGCATTACTTACTTCAGCTGCATATTTATTAGATAACGAAAATTTTATAAAAATCCAACCCACTATATTCAATGGATTTTTTAGTTTCGTTTTATTAGCTGGACTACTTTATAAACAATCCATGATGAAACATTTTTTTGGTTCTCAGTTTTTTTTAACTGATCAGACATGGTATAAACTAAGTTTTAGATGGGGTTTATTTTTTTTATTTCTTACAATTATTAATGAAATAACATGGAGACAGTTAGATACTGAAGACTGGATATTTGTAAAAGTCTTCATTCTAATGCCTTTAGTAGGAGTATTTATGCTTGCCCAGTTACCACTTACCCTTAGAGGAAGAATAAATAAATAGATTTATTTGGTTTATTTAAAATGATAGTAATGTTTGATAATTTGCAATTCTTAGAGAGATAAAATGGGATTAAAAATAACTGACATTGTTGTTCATATAATTAAATCAAATTTAGAAGTACCATTTGCATTTTCTCAAGGTTGGGTAAAACAAAGATCAGCAACACTTGTAGAAATTAAAACAAATGACGGTTTAACAGGTTGGGGAGAAGCATTTTGCCAAGGTTTAGAACCACCAGAAATATCTGCGACAGTTATAGAAACTGCTCTTAAACCCTTATTATTAGAACAGTCACCTTTGAATATAGAAGTTCTTTGGCATAAAATGTATAATATGACTAGAGACTTTGGACGAAAAGGCTCTGTCATATCTGGTATAAGTGCCATTGATATTGCACTATGGGATATTGCTGGTAAATTTTATAACCAACCTATTTATCAATTATTGGGAGGCGCATTTAGAACTAAGATTAAGCCTTATGCAACAGGATTTTATCGTATTAAAGGTATAGGCGAGGCTAAAAGACTATCTGAAGAAGCTATTTCACATTATGAAAATGGTTTTGATCATATGAAAGTTAAACTTGGATTTGGCTTAGATGACGACTTGAAATGTATGAAGACAATTACTGAGGCTATAGAAGGCAAAGCAATAACTTTAATGGTTGATACAAATCATGCATACGGGAGGACAGAGGCTCTTGAATTAGGATATGCTTTAAAAGATTATAACTTAAGGTGGTATGAAGAACCAGTCGTTCCTGAAGATATTACTGGATATGTAGAACTTAGATCAAAATTAAAGATGCCAATTGCTGGAGGTGAAAACGAGCATACTTTGTTTGGGTATAAATCACTTTTTGAAAATGGAGCAGTTGATATAGCTCAACCTGACATTGGATCTTGTGGAGGGATAACTGCAGCTAAACATATAATAGCTTTAGCCCATAGTTTTGGAGTTGAAGTCAATCCTCATGTATGGGGATCTGCAGTTGCACAATCAGCTTCTATTCAAGTTATTGCTTCCATACCCACAACTCATCATTCAATTTTTGCAAGATCACCAATTTTAGAATATGACCAATCAAGCCATCCTTTTAGAAGAGAGCTATTAAATGAGCCAATAGAATTAGAAGATGGATTAGTAAACGTTTCTACAAAGCCAGGATTAGGAATTGATATAAATATGTCTACAATAAAAAAGTATAAAACTAATTAAGTATTATTAATAATATTACTGGGTATCTAAATGATTAATCTTCTTGATCCTATAATTAAGTCTAAAGCAATAGATGTATCTACAGGTTTAAATATTCACTACTTAGAGGCTACTTTAGATTATTCTAATATAAACAATCAACCGACTGTCTTACTCCTCCACGGCTTTCCTGAATTAAGCTTTAGTTGGAGAAAGATAATACCTGATTTGGCTAAAGAAGGGTTTAGAGTTATAGCTCCTGACATGAGGGGATATGGGTTAACCATTGGTGGAAGCCAAACTTATGAAAGTGATATATCAGAGTACAGGTTATTAAGCCTTAGTACAGATATAGTTGCACTATTAAATGCTCTTAAAATAAATAAAGTTGATATGCTAGTAGGACATGATGCAGGGTCTTCAGTAGCAGGTATTTCAACAATAATAAGACCTGACATATTTAAATCTTTAGTTATGATGAGCGCTCCATACACTGGAGCCCCGGATATAAATTCAAATCTATTAAATGAAGATAATATTCATAATGATTTAGCTAAATTGCCTAATCCTAAAAAGCACTACCAATGGTATTACTCTACACCTGAAGCAAATAAAGATATGCATCTTAACAAAGATGGATTGCATCAATTTTTAAGATCTTATTATCATATGAAAAGTGCTGATTGGAAACAGAATGATCCATATGAACTTGGTTCATGGAATGCAGAAAATTTATCTAAAATGCCAGAATATTATATTATGCAATTAAATCAAAATATGGTTCAAGCAGTGATGCCACATTTTCCAGATAATAAAGACTATGAAAAATGGCTTAACGATGAAGAACTAGAAATATACACAAATAGTTTTTTGAAAAACACATTTCAACCAGCTTTGAATTGGTATAGATGCATGACATCACAAGATCAAAATAATGATTTAAGAATTTTTTCCAATAAAAAAATAGAGGTTCCTTCTTGTTTTATAGCGGGTGAAAAAGATTGGGGTATCTATCAAAAACCAGGTGCTTTAGAAAAAATGGAAAGGGTTTTATGTTCACATTATTATGGTAGACATATTATTAAAAATGCCGGACATTGGGTTCAACAAGAAAATCCAAAAGATGTTATAGAAACATTATTGGATTTTTATAAAAATAAACCAGCCTTATAATTAGGAATAGTTTTGAACTTATTTTTATCTAGCAATTTTTTCAAGGGAATTGGTATAGCCTCTATAGGGGCATTAATCTTGTCACCTGATGTTCTATTTATGCGTTGGTCAGAAATGGACGTTTGGTCAATGTTGGCTTGGCGTGGTTTAGAGATGGGAATTATACTTATATTATTCTCTAGTTGTTTTAAAATATATAGATCCAAATATAAAAATATATATTCGCCCGTGGGTCTTTCTATCATTATAAGTCAAGTTATTAGCTCTTTTTTATTTACATATGGAATTGCAGAAACGTCAGTTTCATTAATTTTATTTTGTTTAGCAACATCACCTATTTTTGCTTCACTTTTTTCAATTTTTATTCTTGGTGAAAAAACAAATAGAGCAACTTGGATAACGGCTTTTTTTGCATTAGTTGGAGTAGGCATAGCCGTTTTAAACGGTGACAATGTTATGAATGCACCTCAGGGAAGCGTCCTAATTGGTACAATATGCGGAATAGGAGCATCAGCAACACTTGGATTAAGTCTTGTTCTTTTAAGATTTAAACCAGAAGTTCCTGCAATGACCGTTACTGGAGTAAGCGCACTTGGCAACGGTTTTATAGGATTGTTATTTGTTTCGCCAAACCTACTGTTTCAAGGTGATATTCTATCTATTTCTTTTTCTGGACTGATTATACTTCCAATATCTTTTGCATGTTTAACTTTTGCAACTAGATATACGCCTGCTTCTAATATTGGTTTGTTAATGTTATTAGAAACTGCATTAGGTCCTTTTTGGGTATGGATTGGAACAGCAGAAACTCCAAACCTATTTATGATTTTAGGAGGTGTAATTGTAATATCTAGTCTTGCATGGTATATTTTAGCTAATCAAATAAAATTTTCATTAGCAAAATAATGTTTTAGACTTTTATGTCCAAAAAAATATAATAATCGGGATTGAAATACATATGATTAGTATTTCAAGAGGCAGACCTAATTTCCAGTAATCGCCAAATTTATAATTACCTGGTCCCATAACTAAAGTATTACATTGATGACCTATTGGAGACAAAAAAGCACAACTCGCTCCAATGGCGACGCACATTAAAAAAGCATCAACTGATTGCCCTGTTTCAATAGCAACATTTGCTGCAATTGGCGCCATTATCACTGCTGTTGCAGCATTATTTATAACATCAGATAAAAACATTGTTATCACCATCAATATTACTAAAATCCAAACCAAATCTAATACATTTGAATATTGAGCTAAAGATGATGAAATAGAGGATGTTATTCCGTATTCAGTTAATGTGTTTCCAATAGGAATCATAGCTGCAAGCAAAACCACCACAGGCCAATCAATATGTCTATAAATACTATCTCCTGTTAATAATCGAATAGAAGCAAAAGCAAGCACACAAAGAAGAAAAGCAACTATTATTGGAAGAAAGTCAAAAATAATAGAAGACAAACTTAGTAAGAAAATAACTATTGCTAGGAATGTTTTTGAAGTATCTTTAACAATATCAAATTCTCTTTGCCACAAAGGCATTAAACCAGCAAGTTCAAGTCTTACGCCAATTTTAGATTCATCTCCTCTGTTAGCAATTAGTAAAACATCTCCTGATTTGAAAATTTCATTTGATAACCTAAATCTATATTTCAATCCCCTTCTCCACAGACCTAATAAAGATAATTTTCCACCTATCAACCTTTTAAAATAATTATATTTTCTTCCAATAAGTCTTGATTTTGGAATAATGATAGCTTCAATTCCTGCAATGTTTTCGCTGATATTAAGATCATCTTCTAGATTCAAACTTAATCCAAAGTTCTTTTGGACTTCTGCAATATAATCAGGATTTATTTTTAAAATTAAAATTTGTCCTTCATATATTTTTTGATTCCCATGTATTTCTGATTTTTTATCTTCTTCATTTATTTGCCCTATTAAAGAAGTGTCATCATCTAACAAATTTCTAAGATCATGTGCACGTTTGTCTATTAACGTACTATGTTTATCAACTTTCATCTCAACAAGATAATCGTCTAAATTGATTAAAGGATTATTTACAGAGTTTATTGGTCTAATAGGAATTAACCTCCATCCTATCAACATAATAAAAACTATGCCAATTACGCTTACAGGGACTCCTGCAAAAGCAAAATCAAAAAAACTAAAATCTTTACTTGAGTATTCACCTCTTAATTCAGAAATTATGATATTAGGAGGTGTCCCTATTTTAGTGTTCATCCCACCTAAAATTGATGCAAACGCTAATGGCATTAGAAATTTTGAAGGGTTCCATTCCATTCTTTGACAAATAGAAATTGTAATTGGTAATAACATTGCCATTGCACCAATATTATTCATAAATGATGATAAGAATGCTGCTATAAGACATAAAATTAAAATAAATTGTGTCTCAGAGTGAATTATTTTTTCTATTTTCATACCCACAAATGAAATAAATCCAGACTTTTCAAGACCTTTACTTATTAATAAAACTAAAGCCACTGTTACAACAGCTGGATGACCTAAACCTGAAAAAGCTTCTCTAGCTGGAATAAAACCAAAAATTACAAATAAAGATAACATTATTAAAGAAACAGCATCATATCTAACTTTTCCCCAAATAAATAAAGCGACAAGGATTATCATCAAACATGAAATTATATTTTGATCTGTTATTAAGTTTATTATTGTTAAGTCCATTACTTTTCTAAGTTACCTTTAAAATTAAAATAAAAGCTATTTTATTATAAACTGTCTAATTAAATTTAATCTATAATTACATATCTTCTTATCTAATTTATTAGTATCACTCCATCCCCAAACTGGTCCTGGCCAAGCTAAATCGTTTTTACTTCGTGCAACAACATGAACATGTAACTGCGATACAACGTTGCCTAACATACCAATATTAATTTTATCTAAATTTTCTTTTAATTTTATAAAGTCTCCAATATCGCAGGCAAAGTTTAGTAGCATATTTCTTTCTTCAAAATTTATGTCACTCAACTCAATCAAATTTGGTTTATTTGGAATCAAAACTACCCAAAAAAATTCTTGTACATCCATTAATCTAATTTGAAAATTCTCTTTATTTTCGACTAATATAGTATCCTTTTCTAGTCTTTGATCTAGCACAAACAATTCAAATTCCTTTTCAATTTATAAACATCTATATATTATATATATAAATAATTTAACTATAATTAATCAAGCTATTGCTTAATAGGAGATATCAATGATTAAAGAGACTAATATATCAATTAATCAAGATAGGTTATGGGATAGTTTAATGACAATGGCCCAAATAGGTCCTGGGATAGCTGGTGGTAATAATAGACAAACTGTTACAGAAGAAGATGGGGAAGCCAGAAAATTATTTCAAAAGTGGTCTGAAGATGCTGGTATGAAGATGACTGTTGATGAATTAGGCTCAATGTTTTTAAGAAGAGAAGGTACATCTAGAGATGCACTTCCAGTTGTAATTGGAAGTCATTTAGATACTCAACCAACAGGCGGAAAATATGATGGGGTTCTTGGTGTATTAGCAGGGCTGGAAATCGTTAGGACTTTAAATGACCTCAATATTGAGACTAAACACCCTATTATGATTGTTAATTGGACCAATGAGGAAGGTTCTCGTTTTGCACCTGCTATGATGGCATCAGCAGGTTATGCAGGTATATACGATGTAAAAACGCTATTAGCTGCAGAGGATGCTGAAGGAAATATTTTTGGTGAAGAACTTGAAAAAATTGGCTGGAAAGGTTCTGAACCAGTAGGTCAACAAAAAATCCATTCTTACTATGAATTGCATATTGAACAAGGGCCTATTCTAGAAAATGAAGAAATTGATATTGGAGTTGTAACACATGGACAAGGTTTAAAATGGTTAGAAGTAAAGCTTTCAGGCATAGAGCAACATACTGGAACCACTCCAATGCATGTAAGAAAAGACACATCTTTAGCAATGTCTGAGATTATCTTAGCTGTAAACAACATTGCTAACAAAAATCAACCAAATGCACTTGGTAGCGTTGGTCACATTGAAGTATCACCTAATTCTAGAAATGTAATTGCTGGTCAATCAATCTTTACTATCGACTTTAGATCTCCAGATATTAATAAACTTGAAATAATGGAAAGCGAATTAAAATCATTAGCAATAGAGATTTGTAAGAAATACAAAGTTGATTTTGATATGAAACAAATTGGGGGATTTGACCCCGTTACTTTTGATACAACCTGTGTAAATAATATTAGAAATAGTGCTAAAAAATTTGGTTATTCATATAAAGATATTGTTTCTGGTGCAGGTCATGACGCTTGTTGGATAAATAGCGTTGCTCCTTCAGCAATGATAATGTGTCCTTGTGTTGATGGATTAAGTCACAACGAAGCTGAAGAAATAAAGCCTGAATGGGCTTCATCTAGTACGAATGTTTTGTTACATGCAGCAATAGCTTCAGCTAGTTAAAAATAAGGTTTGACTAGATTAATCAATATTTAATATCTATAGAAATTAAAATTTATGATATGTTCATTTTATGTATCTGATTATATGTCCATAAACTTAAAAGCATTTTATTAATTAATAAGTGAAGGAGAAATTCTTGTCTAAGAGAATTCAAAGTAGTGAACCAAGCAAGAAGCAATATAATTTTTTTCACAAAATTCATGGGGATTTTCAATTGTCAGTTATAGAGTTAGCTGAGAAATTTGAATTGGATATATCAACGCTTTCCAAAGTTAGTAAACGCAAGATTTCTTTTCATAAAGGTTGGTGTTTGAAATCAACTATGGAAAAAACCACAAGTTAACTTAATATAATTTTTAAATGAAACTAATTTGCGTTATTAAAGATTATTTTTAATTTGATATATTATTCATCTATTGAGAATGTATTAACTTAACGTTTTAAGAGGCAATAAAATTTAATTAAAATTTAGGGAGTGTAAATTGGGAGAAAAAATCGCTTTTATAGGGCTTGGCGCTATGGGTGGGCCTATGGCTCAAAATATTATTAAAAAAGGCACTAAAGTTTCTGTATTTGATATAGAAAGTGAAAAAATGGAGCCAGCAATTAAAATTGGAGGCACTCCAGGAAGTAATATTAAAAATACAATCGAAAATGCTGAAATTATTGTAACTATGCTTCCATCAACAGAAAACGTAAAATCTGTAATTTGTGATGATAATGGAATTCTGTCTTTTGCCAAACCTAACACAATAATTTTAGATATGAGCACAATAGCTCCTACTGGTACAGATGAGGTTTATAAATTGTGCCAAGAAAAAAATATTAAGTTTATAGATGCTCCTGTAGGAAGGTTAGTTAGTCACGCTATTTCAGGTGATTCACTTTTTATGGTTGGATGTGATGACGAAAATGCTTTTAAAAAAGTAGAACCTTTGTTAAACGCAATGGGTACGACAATTATAAGATGTGGCAAGGTTGGTTCGGGAATTAGAGCTAAAGTGGTTAATAATTTTCAAATATTAAGCATTGCACAAATTACAGCTGAAGCCCTAACATTAGCTCAAAAAATTGGACTTGACATGAATGTCTTCAAAGAGGTTAATGCAGGCACAACAGCAAATAATGGCCAGTTTCATATTAATTTTTTATCTAAAGTTTTACAAAATGACATAGAACCAGGATTTACAATTGACCTTGCTCACAAAGATATGGGTTTAGCAATAGAAACAGCTAATAGCTTTAGAGTTGGATTACCTGTTGGTTCATCTGTTCAAGCTGTTTATGGACAAGCAAGATCAGGAAAATATGCAAAAAAAGATTTTAGTGCATTACTCGATTATGCATGCGAATTAGCAGAGGTTGAACCTCCTAGAATGATAAAAAAATAACATAAAACTATATCGATAAAAATCAAAAATATTGTTAAGTAGTATGATAAGCTATAATTATACTACTGGACACAATCCTCCATCTAGATTGATGGCTGTTCCAGTTATGTATGAGCTTTTTTCTGATGAAAGAAAGGCAACTAAATTTGCGTAATCAATCTCTTCACCAACTTTACCCATAGGTACTTTTTTTGACATTTCTTTATATAAGTCTCTTACTCCGCTAGGACCCGCTCGACGTTCCCATTGTGCACTTTTTAATAAACCAATACAAATCGTATTAACTCTTATATTATCTTTAGCATATTCATTAGCTAATGATTTGGTTAAATTAATTCCTGCTGCACGAGTAACTGTAGTTGGAAGAGATCCTGCATTTGGAGCTTTACCTCCTCCAATAGTTGCATTAATTATTACTCCACTTTGATTTGATTTCATATAAGGTATAACTAATCTGCACATTCTTACAGTTGCCATTAGTTTTAAGTTAATATCAACTTCCCAAATTTCATCAGTTACATCTTCAAACATTCCTGCTGCTGAAGCACCTGCGTTATTAACTAATACGTCTACTGTTTTAAATTTAGCTATTGTTTCTTCAATTAATTTTTTACAATCTTCTATTTTACTCACATCTGCTTGAATATCTAACACTTCATTATGAGTTTTTTCAGATATAATCTTAGCTTTTTCTTTTAAGTAATCACCTCTTCTTCCACAAATTACCACTTTTGCTCCTTGAGACGATAAAAGTTCTGCTGATGCATGACCTAATCCATCACTGCCACCCGTTATTACGACAACTTTATTTTTCAAACCTAAATCAAACATTTATTAACTCCTTTATTTTGAATTATATATTTATAATTTTATTATTAGCTGCAGAATCTAAAATAGCGAGTGCAACTTTTAACGTTTCAGTTGCATCTTCTGCATTTGTTATTGGCTCAACGTTTCGATTAATTACATCTTTAAAATGTAATAATTGGGAAACATAAGGATCAAACTCTTTCATAGCAATATCCTCTTTAATAATATTATCTTTCCAGTCATTATTTAGAGTTTTGTTTTTATAACTCCACAATTTTATATTTGGAAATTCAAGTGAACCCTCTGTGCCAATAATCCTAACACTACTTTGACCTAATTTTGGTAGGTTTATATTTTCTCCTAAATCAGTTTCCCATGACCATGGTGACGAACCACTGTCAGTTATTAGGAAATTTCCTAATAAATTACTTTTAAATTTTAAATTTGTAGAAACAACATCTTCCTTTTGATACCCTCTAACTAAATTTGTTGAAAATGAAGAAACAGTTTCAATTTCTCCAAAAATAAATCTTAAACAGTCAATTTCATGAATTAAATTTGTTATAACAGGCCCTGCACTAACATCTCTTCTCCAACTAGGGTCAAAGTACTCTAAATCTTTTCTTAATCCCCATATTCCAGAAAGGCCTAAAACTTGCCCTATTTTTCCAGACTTGATAATTTCTTTTGTTTTTAAAACTAATGGGTAAAAACGTCTTTGATGAGCTACTAAAACTTTACAACCTTTTTTATTAGCAATAGAAATTATTTCTAAAGCCTCGCTTACTTTTGCGGATATTGGTTTTTCAATTAAGATATCTAGCCCTAGATTTAAAGCTTCAAGAGCAACATCAACGTGTAAAATTGTTGGAGTAGAAATTATTACTCCGTCAATGTGAATATCATTAGTTAAAGCTTTTAAATTATTAAAGAATGGTATTTCATTTGATTTACAGAAATTTTCTGCGTCAGAACTTACATCAACAACACCACTAAGATTTATATTATCTATTTGAGCTGCAGCCACAATATGACGTCTGCCTATAGATCCAAGTCCTATAATGGCAATGTTTAATACTTTATCATTAGACATTAACTTTTAATTGTACTCATAAATCTATTCATAGAAACAGAACCATCAAAGGAATGAGGGAAAACAAGAGGTGTGGCCTTAGCTTGGCATTTAATCACAATTAAAGAAGGGCCATCTTCATTATAAACTGTGTCCATTATCTTGTCGTAATCAACTTCAGAATTTACCGTATAGCTATTACTTATACCAGAACCTTTAGCAACAAGTTCTAAATCTGTTTTACCTGCAGTTGCTGTTGGTTGACTTCCTGTTTCCACATATGATTCATTGTCCAACACTATGACTGTAAGGTTAGAAACAGGATGATTAGCTATTGTTGCGAGTGAACCTAAACTCATTAACGTATCACCATCACCAGTAAATAATAAAACTCTTAAGTTTGGCTGAGCCGTAGCAAGACCTAAAGCGAAAGGAATAGATTGCCCCATTGCTCCAATAAATCCAAAATTACCCAGATTATCTCCAGCTGACATTATATCCCAAGTTGAAGTGCCTATTCCACTGACAACTCTAAGGTTGTCTTTTCTATCTTTTAAAATTTTTTGAACAAATGGTCGTCTGTCAATCATTATTAATTATCCATTCTTGAATTGTTTAGCACCAATCATTTTTTGAGAGAGTAATACTGCTGCTGACCGATTTGTGTTAAACGCAAATTTAGCTGCTGCGTCAACAGTGAAACCAACCTCTTCTTCATAATCAGCTCTGAATACTTTTATATCCATTGCCTCTAAAACTTTAGGAGTACCAAGACCCATTGGAACTTGCCACGGGACAAATTCACCCCACTCACCTCTCATTGAGACAATAGTTAAAAAAGGAATTCTACAAATGTTTGGAAGAGCTAAAGCATTGATACAATTGCCAACTCCACTTGATTGCATAAGTAATGCACTTTTCCTTCCACCTGCATATGCACCGCAAGATAAACCAACACCATCCTGTTCAGTTGTAAGTGTTACAACATCAATTTCATTATCCTTTTCACAAAGGTTAATTAAAGGAGTATGACCAGCATCAGGAACGTGAGAAACCATTGATATATCTAAATCCTTAAAGACGGCATATATATCATTTCGCCAATCTTTAGTTAAATCGGTCATATTAAAAATCCATAAGTTTATATCATTAAACATGTTAAATACTAAAACTTAAAAATCAAGTTTATAGATTTAAATTAATATTTTACTTCAGTATTATAGAATGTTGTTTATTTTTAAAAAACTACAATAAAAAGAAATATCATGTAATAATATTACTTTATTAAATGTCAGTAGGAATTTTATCTAATGAATGAAAATATTAAAAGAGTTGCAATAGTTACAGGCGCAGCAAAAAATATAGGCAGAGCTACTTGTGAAAGCCTATCCAAATTAGGCTTTAATATTTTAGTTCACGCTAATACCGATAAAGATGGTGCCACTGACACTGTTGATTTAATAAAAAAAAATGGATTGCAAGCTCATCGTATTATTGGTGATTTAACTAAACCAGAAACATCTCAAGAACTAGTTTTTGAAGCAAAAAAACTTGGAAAGATTTCTGCTTTAATTAACAATGCATCTCAAAGAGAATTTAATAAATTTGACGACATGACTTTTGATGAATGGCGATTTGTAATGTCAATAAATTTAGATTCGTTATTCCATACATGCAAAGCCGTAATTCCTAGTATGAAAGAAAATAAATGGGGAAGAATAGTAAATTTAGGCGGCCTATCAGCTCATATAAGTGCGATTGGAAGAGCTCACGTTATTACATCTAAATCTGCAGTAGTTGGCTTTACCAGAGCTTTATCTATGGAATATGCTGAAACTGGAATTACTATAAACACTGTTGTCCCAGGTTTGATCGACACTGTCAGAGGTGCCTCTGCGGGAAGCAGTTTAGTTCATCCATCACATTCAAATCCACCAGTTGGAAGAAAAGGTTTTCCTATAGAAGTAGCTACAATGATAGCTAATTTATGTGGACCAAATTCTGATTTTGTTACAGGGCAAACTATTCATGTAAATGGTGGAAGCTATTATCCTTAATAAATATAATTGAATGACAAATAAATCAATAGATGGCTTAGCTGCAACTTTTCTTATTATTTTTGCTGTTTTATTAGGTCTAAATCAAGTTCTTGTAAAATTAGTTAATGCTGGTATGCATCCTGTGTTTCAAGTAGCTTTAAGATCCACATTAGCAATAATACCAATCTTACTTTTTTGTTATTTTACTAAAAAGAAAATTATTCTTAATGATGGAAGCTTAATACCAGGATTAATTTCTGGAGTTTTATTTGCTATAGAATTCATTCTCTTATTTACCGCTTTGGATTATTCAACAGTAACACGAGTGTCATTAATTTTTTATACAATGCCTGTATGGTTGACATTATCAGCCCATTTTTTAATTGATAACGACAAACTTTCAAGAAAGAAAATTATTGGTTTAATTTTAGCAATTTTCGGTTTAATTTTAGCAATCTATGAACCTAGTGAAAAATACACTAGTAAGCAATTTTTGGGAGACTTGTATACTTTATTTGCAAGTTTTTGTTGGGCAGCTATAGCAATTATGCTTAAAATTTCACGTTTAAAAAAATCAATTCCTGAAACACAATTATTATATCAATTAATAGTTTCAGGTATAATATTGCTACCTATATCATTTTTATTTAATGATTATATAAGAGATATTAATCTCAATTTAATTCTAATTTTTGTATTTCAAGTAATAGTGATTATGTGTCTTGGTTTTATTGGATGGTTGTGGGTTATGTCCAAATATTCTGCAAGTGGCACAAACTCTTTTATGTTTTTAACTCCAATTTTTGGAGTGTTATTTGGCTGGTTAATAATGGACGATAATATAAATTTACAAATTTATTTATCATTGTTTTTAACATGTCTAGGAATATATGTAATTAATCAAAAAGCTAAGACAAATTAGCTTTTCAAAAAATTATTCACTTTTTCTGGGTTTTGAAAATTTACTTTTACCTGTTGATTTCATATCTTTGTTTTTTTTAGGAATTCTTAAAGTATCATTTCTTGGCTTTTTGTCTTTAAAAGATTTTTTTTCTCTATTAGCGTTGAATTCTTTTAATTTATCTTCCTCATTAAAGTTATTTTCAAAATTTGGTAGCTTTTCATTTTTAGATTTTGGTTTAACTCTTTTATTATTCCTCTTATCTTTAAAGTCACTTTTATTATGAGACCTATCAGAATTACCATAACTCTCTTTTTGTTTACCACGGCGACTAGATGAGTTCCCTTTATCTTGAGGTTCATTATCTTTATTTTCATCTTGTTGAATATAATTATCAGCAAAAGGTGAAAATTTTGGTTTTGTTTTTTTCTTTTCTGAGCTTTGCCATCTTTCAGATTTTCCTTTACCTTTAAAATCACTTCTTTTGAAATCACGTGATCTTCCTTCATTAGGTTTATTATAATCAGGTTTCCCCCGACCAGATCTATTTCTTTCTGGTCTTCCTCTATCTGAGTTTGCTCCTTCAGGAGGTTTGTCCAACAATCTTATCATTATGTGACGCTCTATAGGTTTTCTATTAGAAGCTAATTCTTTTAGAGCAGCAGAAGTTTCTTCAGAAATTTCTATATTTGTAACTTTTGGAAGAATTTTAATTGAACCTATATCTCTCTTGGACAGGTTTCCTGCTTTACATAACATTGCAACTAACCATCTAGGCTCTGCTGTATCATCTCTTCCAACTGAAAGCTCAAACCAAATACTTTTTTGAAAACCGTTACCTTTTGAGCGACCTTCATCTCTTTCAGATGGATTTCTTAAGTCCTCGGGTGCAGATAAATCTTTGCCAAGAAGTCGATAATACGCAGCAGCTAACTGTTCCGTTGTATTTTTTGAAACCAACAAATCAACAAACTCTTGTTCATCTTCTTTGATTGGTTCCTTTAACATTGCATTATCTACAATTCTAATTTTATCTTGCTTAAGGATTTCTTCTCTTGAAGGTGTTGAAGCCCAAATAGGTTTAATATTAGCTTGGCCAAACAATCTTTCAGCCATTCTAGTTCTGCTCTGAGGAACAAGAAC
>CAZFKZ010000029.1:0-25009 GCA_964519035.1 uncultured Rhodobacterales bacterium
ACGAATTCAAAATTTTTAATAATTATATTTATAGCTGGATTAAGATTTGCAAACAATTATATGTATGAAATGGGGTTCTAGATACGGATCTGAATTTGTAAATCGACTTCATGACTCTATTAAAAGACATACAAAAAGAAAAACGAGACTTTATTGTTTTACTGACAATGATAAAGGAATTGATAATGGAGTGATATGTAAGCCACTACCAAAAATTAAATTACCAGAAACTATTTCCTTAACACCCTGGAGAAAATTAAGTGTTTGGCAATGTCCTCTATACGATTTAACAGGTGACGTTTTATTTTTAGATTTAGATCTAGTAATAACTGGAAATCTTGATCGTTTCTTTGATTTTAAACCTGGGAAATACTGTGTTATTGAAAACTGGACACAAATTGGTAAAAATATTGGTAATACTAGCTGTTTCAGGTTCCCGGTGGGTAAATATGATTTTATTTTCAAAAAATTCCAAAATAATCCAGAAAAGGTTTGGAAAAAATTTCATATTGAACAAATTTTTTTAAGCTTTGAGATTAAAGATCAAATGTTTTGGCCCTCTGATTGGTGTAAAAGTTTTAAACACAATCTTCTTCCTATTTGGCCTTTAAGAATTTGGAGAGCAGCGAAACTTCCATTAGAAACAAGTGTGGTTGCTTTTACAGGAAAACCAGATCCAGATGACGTAATTAGAGGTACATGGCCAGTAAAAAAGACGCAGTTTTATAAAAAAATTTATAAACAGTTAAAAACTCCTAAATGGGTTTTAGAAAACTGGTCCTAAGCTTATCCTATTTTATTTATAGGTTTACCTATTAAAAAATTTTCAATAGCTTTGATGTAACCCTCAAAAAACTTTTCATAAGCCTCAGATGATACATAACCTATATGAGGCGTTAAAATAACATTTTTTGTTTCTCTTAATTGATGATCTGCCGGAAGAGGCTCTATGTCGTAGACATCTAAAGCTGCACATGAAATAACATTATTATTTAGGGCATCAATTAAATCCTGTTCTTTAATTATTGGTCCACGACTAGTATTAACTAGGACAGACTCTTTTTTCATTAATTTTAATTTTTCTTTATCTATAAAACCTTCCGTTCGCTCTGATAACTTGGTGTGAATTGTTAAAATATCCGATGTTTCAAATAACTCTTTAGATGATACATACTTTATATTTAAATTATCACAGTCTTCTTTTGTAAGATTATGACTCCATGCGATAACTTTCATACCAAAGGCTTTTCCAAAATTAGCCACCTGTGTACCTTGTTTACCTAATCCAAAAATACCTAACGTATGACCTTTTAAACCTCGACCAACTGTGGTCTGCCAATTACCATCTTTCATATTTGCAAATTCAGTTTCTAACCCTCTCCAAGCAATCATTATAAGTGACCAGGCTAACTCAGCTGTAGAGTGTGCTTTTGTATCGGTTCCACAACAAATTATGTCTCTTTTTTTTAAGGCGTCTAAATCAATTGATGCATTCCACATTCCACTTGTCACAACTAACTTTAAATTAGTTAGTTTAGATATTAAATTTTCTGGGAGTGGCGTTCTCTCTCTCATTAAGCATAAAACATCAAAATCTTTTAATTTATCATCTAAATCTTTATCTTTTCCAATATATTTATTAAATATAGAAAGTTCGATTTTATCTTCTATAGATTTCCAATTTCCAAATTTATGAGTTACATTCTGATAATCATCTAGAATAGCTACTTTAATTTTATCCATTTTTTTATCCTATTCTTTAGCCGCACCATATCCGGCAATTCTTCCAAATACGGCTCCAGACGTTAATCCAGAACCTCCCGGATAACCATTAAAAAAAACACCTCCAACTAATTCACCACAAGCAAAAAGCCCTTTTATAGGTTTGTCTTCCTGGTTAATGACAGCTCCTTCCTCAGAGACCTTTAAGCCACCATAAGTAAAAGTAATACCTCCTGTAACAGGAAAAGCTTTAAAAGGTCCTTTATCTAATTTTTGCGCCCAATTTGATTTTTTAATAACTAAACCTTTAGTAGATTTTCCATCAAGTATAGTGGGATCAAAATTAACATTCGTATCAATAGAATCGTTATATTCTTTAATTGTTTTAAGGACTGCATCTTTATTCACACCATCTAATTTTGAAATTAGTCCATCTATAGTTTCACTTTCAACAAAGTGGGCATCATGAAAACTGTACTCTTCATAAAGCAAGTCAAACACTTTACTATCAAATATTTGCCAAGCAAAATGACCTGGTTGTTCTAGAACCTTTCTTCCATATTGCGCATAAGTATAATTTCTAAAATTCTTCCCTTCATCAAGAAATCTTTCTCCATTTGCATTTACCATTATCCCCAAAAAATAACATATTTTTCTATAATTTTTTCTTTCACTTGGTTCTAAATCTAAGCCCCCATAATTTTTCATATGAAGATCCATAGGCGTTGCGTGACAACCATCAAAAACGCCATGCCTTTTTGCTCCTATATTTAAAGCCATTGTTAAACCATCGCCTGTATTATGAGGTGTACCTCTAACTTTTGCGGCTCCCCAATCTTCACCTATTAATTTTTTTCGCAACTCGTCATTTGCTTCAAAACCACCCGATCCTAATATGACAGCATCAGCCTCAATAGTCTTTTCATTAACTTTAATACCTTTAACTGTGTCATTAACAAAAATTAAACCAGTCATGGGACTTTGGTAATGGATTTTACCTCCTAAAGCAGTAAATGCCGATAATTCCTGTTCAAATAGACCCACTCCTTCGTTTTCTGATGCAAGAGTTAAACCTCCCCAAAAAATATGTTTGCCATCCTTTAAAAAACTCTGCCTAGAAAAAATAGGTTCGAATTTTATATTATGAGTAGAGAGCCATTTTATTGTTTCAAAAGATTTTGAAACTAATTTATTTTGTTCGTCACTTAAAGCTCTACCGTCATTAAAACCTAAAAGGTCTGATGAAAAATGTTCTTTTGTATAACTACCAAAATCAGTGTTTTTTAAACGTGTATCATTAGGATTTTTTAGAAGAGGCATCAATTCCTCTCCATTATCATAAGCAAACCTCATTGCTCCTGCTGTGTATTTAGTGTTTCCTCCTGCCATTTTTTTATCTGCTTTTTCATAAATCGTTACATCAGCTCCTTTTTCTAATGCTGCTATTCCAGCTGATAAAGCCGCATTTCCAGATCCAACAATAACTATTTTTTTTGGCATATTAATTTACTTTCAACTTAATGTGGTTTTTAAAATTTAAATATTTTAAGTAGGTATTATGTTATTAAACATGTATAATTAACAATTTCAACGTAATTTTTTCTAGAGATTTTAATGTCTTCTAATATGATTGGCACCATAATTTGGATTTTCTTTATACTATTATCATTATCAACTCATATGATTATAAAGTCTTTAAGTGGTGATGTTGACTTTATCATAACTATTTTTTCAAGATTTGTTTTTTCAATACCGTTTCTCATTTTAATTGCATATATTTCAAGAAAAAGACTTTTTTTAAAAGTTAATAATTGGAAAAATGTTTTACTTCGTTCTTTTTTTGGTTTTATCACAATGATAATGGTATTTTCATCTTTACAATTAATACCTTTTGGCCTGACAACGGCTCTAGCTCAAAGTTCGGCTATTTTTGTAACATTATTATCACCATACATACTCGGAGAAAAAATAGGCTTAATTAGATGGAGCGCTGTGATAATAGGTTTGATTGGTGTTTATTTAATGTTAGATCCAATAAGTTTAATTAACAATACCACAAATTTATCTTCTTTAGGTTTAAGCTTAGCTGTATGTAGTGCATTCACTCACGCATGTTTAGCTTTAATTTTAAGAAAATTAGGCAAAAGTGAACATCCTTCGACTACTGCTCTCATTCATAATCTTATCACATCAGGCATAATAATTTTTGCAATAGTAATTTTTGGGACAAAGTTTTACGGAAAGACAGGAACATATGGAATAGATATTTTAATAACCCCCAATTTAATATTTATTAGTTTAATTATTTTAGGAATTGTAGGTTCATTAGTTCAATATTTAATGGCCTTAAGTTATAAATATACAGAGGCAGCAATTCTAGCAACAGTTAGATACCTAGCTATACCTTTAGCCACATTTTTTGGTTATATAATTTGGAATGAAGTTCCAACTTCACAACAAATTATTGGAGGATTAATAGTAATAGGATCGTGTCTTTTAATTACGTTTAGGGAAATTAGAAAAACAAAACTATCCGTTAAATAAAATTTTTATGCTTTCATTATTAAACTTTATTATTTAATAGCATATAAATCATCAATACATACTCAATAACCTATTGCAAGTCCATCCTTACGCCAGTCACTAGCACCCACCAAAACCTTGCGATCATTATCAATCATTATCATCTGACCTCCACCAATAACCTGATTAGTATCGTTGATTTTATGACCTCTCAGAGATAATTCATTAACTACTTTTTTATCAAAGTCACTCTCGACATCTAAAAAGCCATTGGTCGGGAAAATTCTTGGATAATTAAGGGCATCTTGGGGGTTTAAGCCAAAATCTATCATTTGAGATAAAACATAGGCATGACCTGCAGCTTGATATTGCCCTCCCATAACACCAAATGAGCCTATCAAACTATTTTTTTCTGAAATCATTGCTGGGATTATAGTATGAAGAGGTCTTTTATTTGGGTTTAATTCATTTGGATGCCCATCTATAAGATTGAAAGCTCTTCCTCTACAATGTAAAAGAACACCACTTTTTGGAGCAGTAATAGCACTTCCAAAAGCATCAAAAAGAGAATTAATAAAAGAAATAGTCATTCCATTTTTATCTCTCACAGTCAAATAAATAGTATCTGGATGATCTGGAAAATCACTTTTACTGAATATTTTTGCCTTTCCCATGTCAATTTTAGAAATCATATCTTCAAGTATTTTAGAACTTAGAAATAATTTAACTGATAACTTATTATACTTAGGTTCAGATAAATATTTATCTCTTAAATAATAACCTATTTTCACAGCTTCACAAAACAGATGATTATAATCAGCTTTTGACATTCTTGAAAGGTTATACTTTTCAAGAATAGCAAGTATAATCAATGCAACTATACCCTGTCCATTTGGAGGACATTCGTGAACTTGTATGTTTCTATAATTTCCAGTTATGGGTTTTACCCATTCAGCATTTGCATTACAAAAATCATTTAAAGTATGGTTTCCACCAATTGATAAAAGTTTTTGTTGTATATCATGCGCTACCCAACCATTGTAAAATCCTTCAGCTTTTTCTTCAGCTATTAACTCGAAGGTTTCAGCTAGTCTTGGGTTTAAAAACTTATCCATAAATTTAAATGGTTGTTCATTTTGCAAAAATAAATTAGCGGTATCATTATCTTGCATTAACTTAGAAACATTTTTAGACCAATCTAATGCAACTTTTTCATGAACAAATATACCAGATCTAGCATATTTTATAGCTGGTTGAAATATTTCTTTCCATGGCATATGTCCATATTCATCATGAAGAAGTTGCCAACCTGCAACTGCTCCAGGAATAGTAATTGCATCAGGCATTTCAGCTGTAATTAAATCTAACCCTCTGTCGCGAAGTATTCTTGCAGATGCATTTTCTGAAGATTTACCTGAACCGTTAAGAGCTTTAATATCTGTACCACCATCAACTGATAACATTGCAAAACAGTCACCACCTACTCCAGTCATGTGAGGTTCAGAAATACAAAGAACAGCATTCATAGCTAATGCTGCATCAACTGCGTTACCTCCACTTTTTAAAATATTTATACCAACAGATCCTGCAATAGGATGAGAAGTTGCCAACATAGCATCTGCACTAATAACATTAGATCTACCAACTTTAGTAAATTCTCTTTCTTTGAAGTTATCTAATATCGAAGTCAAACAAAACTCTCCTGTATTTTTTAAATTGCATATTTATATTTTAATTTATTTTTAGCAATTTAAGCTAAAAGTTTTTTTATATTTTTTGCCGCCTGTTTAATTCTTTGTTCATTTTCAACTAGACCAATCCTCACAAAACCCTCGCCGTATTCTCCAAATGCTACTCCAGGTGCCACAGCAACATCAGCTTTGAGCATAAGTTCTTTAGCAAAATTTAAAGATCCACCAGCTTTATATTTTTTAGGCAAAGGTGCCCAGGCAAACATACTTGCTGGAGGACTAGGAATTTCCCAACCAGCTCTAAACATTGATTTGATTAAAACGTCTCTTCTTTTTTGGTAAATATTTCTAATTTCTGCAACACATTCTTGTGGGCCATTTAATGCAGCCGCAGCAGCAACTTGAACAGGAGTAAAAGCTCCATAGTCAAGGTATGATTTTATTCTTGTAAGGGCTGCAATTAACTGTTTATTTCCAACCGCAAAACCTATACGCCAGCCTGCCATGGCATAAGTTTTAGACATAGAAGTAAATTCTACAGCAACTTCTCTTGCTCTTGGAACTTCTAAAATTGAAGGAGGAGGAATATCATCATAGTAAATCTCAGCATAAGCCAAATCTGACAAAATATATGTTCCATATTTAAGTGCAATTTTAACAACTTCTTTATAAAAATCCAAAGAAGCAACTTGAGCTGTAGGGTTTGAAGGGAAAGAAACTATCAAGGCAACTGGTGCTGGAACGCTTTCTTTGATAGACCTTTCAAGACGTTCTAAATATAGATCAGGGTTGAAGATACCCTCATCCATCGCCGGCAAGTGACGTAAAGAAGCTCCAGCTATAATAAAACCATACGGATGAATTGGATAAGATGGATTAGGAGATAATATTATGTCTCCTGGGGACGTTATTGCCTGAGCAAGATTAGCTAAGCCTTCTTTTGATCCCAGAGTAACAACAACTTCACTTTCGGGATCTAAGTCAACATCAAACCGTCTTTTATAATAAGCAGATTGTGCTTTTCTTAATCCAGTAATACCTCTGCTTGTAGAATACCTTCCAGTTCCAGGTTTTTCTACCGTATCAGTTAATTTTTCTCTAATATGTTTTGGTGTAGGCATGTCTGGGTTACCCATGCCAAAGTCTATAATATCCTTACCTTTTGCTCTTAATTCTGCTTTTAACCTATTTACTTCAGCAAAAACATAAGGGGGCAACCTCTTAATTCTATCAAATTCATCTCTCATTAATTAATCCCAATTAAAACAACTAAATATTTTTAATAATAATTTCTTTTCAAAAAATATATTTTTAGTTTAAATAAATAAACTACATACTTTAGATTTAATTTGTTTTTTTAAAGGTATCAATGCGTTTTTTAATTAAAATTTTTTTTCTTGTTTTTGGCATATCAATAATTGGTTTAATTTTGTGGTTTGGGATGCCTAATATTCAAAAAGCTTTAAAGCCAGTGGAAATTATTTCAGTAACCATATCTTTAAATAACAAATGCCCTGTTGATGATGATAGTTTTATTGTTACCGTTCCAGGGACAGATATTAAGGTACCTTTTAAGAATGGTATTGCAAGATTACGATTGAAATCAGACAGAAAAGTACAATTACAAGCAAATCCTATATATGAGGCAATACGTTATGATGGTATACACGTTCCAGTTGCTAAACGGATGACACTTGAAGCTGACTGTTCTACTTCTCCAAGATTAAAAGGTATTTTTGGGTCTATGAAAAAGCAGTTTAACAATTAAATAGTGGAGATAGAAAATGAGTATTTCAGAAAATAAATTACCAAACGATCCTTTAGAGGGAATAAGTATTGAAGAATTAGGTAACAATTTAAGATCTGGTTTGATTACTTGTAGGGAAATAACTTCTATTTATTTTGAAAGAATAGAGGCATTAAACTCAAAACTTCACTCTTATATCTATTTTAATAAGGCTAATACATTGTCTTGGGCTGATGGCATTGACAAGCTTATTAGCAATGGTGTTGATTTAGGTCCTTTGATGGGTATTCCAGTAGCGATAAAAGATATTTGTTCCGTTACAGGCATGCCTACAACTAATGGTTCAGATATAAAAACTGATGATTTAACCGGCCCCGAAGGAACTTTAGTTACAAGATTAAAGTCTTTAGGTTGTGTGATATTAGGAAAGACTCACACAGTTGAATTTGCTCTTGGCGCGACTGGTGTAAATGATCGTAAAGGAACGCCACGAAATCCATGGGATAATAAAGTTCATAGGATACCTGGAGGATCAAGCAGTGGCTCTGCCGTAGCCGTAGCTTCAGGTTTAGCAGCATTTGCAATTGGCACTGATACGGGAGGATCAGTAAGAATACCTGCATCACTAAATGGAATTGTAGGTTTAAAAACAACGAAAAATAAATGGCCGACAGATGGTATTTTTCCTTTATCTCCAACCTTGGATACACCAGGCCCCATAGGAAGGTCAGTTAAAGATATCAAATTAATTTTTGATACATATAATAATAACCTAAAACCATTATTTGCTCCTTTAAAAATAGAAGGAATGTATTTGGGAAAATTACAAGAACCATTTAATACAAATTTAGATCCCCAAGTTTCAGAAGCTTATGAAAATTTTTGTTCTAAGTTAAAAGATCTTGGAGCAATAATTGAAGATATTACAATTTCTGAGGCAAATGAGAAAGCCGTTCTATTTCCTAAAATTGTTGGATCAGAAATTATTAGTTCCTTTGGAAAAGAGCGTTTTTTGGAAAATGTAGATAAAATGGATTCTGTAACAGGGCACAGAGCAAAGTTAGGTTTAAACGTTTCTTCGATAGAATATATTACAGCCAAAAATAGAGTATCAGAATTAGAAAAAGTTACTAAAGATTATTTTTTGAAATTTGATGCGCTAATTTCTCCTACTACAATTATGCAAGCTCTGAGTATTAATGACACACAAAGCACAGAAGAAATGCACGAGAGAAGTCTTTTAGCCTCTGCAAATACTCAACCTGTAAATATTTTTGGAGTTTGCGCAATAACTTACCCTATTCAAAGTTTTTGTAATAAATATGATTCTGAAAATACTTTACCTATTGGTTTGCAAATTATTTGTGGGAAAGATCAGGATGATAAAGCCGTTGAAATTGCATTATCTTTTGAAAAAGCATTCGGCGAACCTAATTTACCAGATATTTTAAAATTTATATGAGGTTTAATACCAATATTATTAGTGCTCTTTTTTTAAAAATAGAGTATTAATTGGGAAATTTATTTTTGTTAAGTCTTTATTTTTAGTAATTAAACATTAATTAATGAAAATATAAATAATTCGTAACTTTTACAACTTTATAGAGGACTAAAACTTTTGTCTTTAAAATTAATAAAAGCAAGTAATTTAAAAAAATCTTTTGGAAACTTTATTGCAGTTGATAACATTGATTTAGATGTTAACCGAGGTGAAGTTGTAGGTTTCCTTGGACCTAACGGAGCAGGCAAGTCAACAACAATGAAAATGTTAACTGGTTTTCTTGAACCAGATAATGGAGAAGTTTTAATTTGTGACGTTGATTTAAAAGAATCTCCATTAAAAGCTAAAGAATTCATTGGTTATCTTCCAGAAGGTGCTCCTACTTATTCAGATATGGAAGTATCAGAATTTCTTTCATTTGTTGGTAAAATGAGAGGTTTAAATAATCCAAAGCTATTAAAATCTCGATTATCTGATATGGCAGAACAAATTAATTTAAAAGAAGTTTGGGACAGTCCAATTGAAACTTTATCCAAAGGGTTTAAAAGAAGGGTTGGTATTGCGCAGGCTCTAATTCACGATCCAGATGTTCTGATCCTTGATGAGCCAACAGACGGTTTAGATCCAAATCAAAAATACGAAATGAGAAAATTAATAAAAAATATATCTACTAACAAAGCCATTGTGATCTCTACTCATATTTTAGAGGAGGTTGAGGCCGTTTGTTCTCGCGCGATTATAATAGCTAATGGTAAGATTTTGGCAAATGAAACACCTGAAATTCTTGGAAACATGTTTGCAAATAAAAATACAGTTTCAATTAAAATAGCTGCTCAATTAGATAAGTCATTAATTAAAGATATTAAATCTGCCCTTAATTACACTGATGTCATTATTCAAACTTATAATAAGAAATTATTTGAGATTTCAATTTCAGATGTAAAAGATAATTTGAATTTAAATAAAATAATGGCTGAAATTAAGAAATTTAAATTTAATATAGATGAGGCTGGTTTTTTGAAATCTAACTTGGATGATGTCTTTCGAAAAATTACTCAAGAAAAATAAAATATAACTCTAATACTCTTGGATATATTATATGAACACATATTTTGAAAAAACCTATGTTATCTTTGATAGGGAATTAAAAGGATATTTCAGAACTCCATTAGCATCAATTTTTCTTCTGGTTTTTTTGGCTTTATCATCTGGCATGACTTTTTTCCTTGGTCGTTTTTTTGAGAGAGACCAGGCAGATTTAACTGCTTTTTTTGCATGGCATCCCTGGCTATTTTTGATTTTAATGCCTGCTATTGGTATGAGGTTATGGGCTGAAGAAAGGAGATCTGGTACAATCGAGCTTTTGATAACACTTCCTGTAACAAATACCCAGTTAGTAATTGGAAAGTTCTTTGCTAGTTGGATTTTTACACTTATTGCCTTGATCCTATCCATGCCAATTTGGATCACAGTTAATTACCTAGGTAATCCGGATAATAGCGTTATTTTTATATCTTATGTAGGAAGTTGGTTAATGGCAGGAGCTTTTTTAGCTTTAACATCATGTTTGTCAACACTTACTAAAAACCAAGTAATTGCTTTTATTATATCTTCAATTAGTGGATTTATTCTAGTTATGGCAGGATTTGGACTGGTTTTATCTGCCGTACGTTCTTGGGCTCCTATATGGATTACGGAAACCATTAGGTCAATGTCATTTCTCTCACATTTTAATCGTATTCAAATGGGTGTTTTTGACTTTTCAACACTGTTATTTTTTGTTTCAATGATTATTTTTTGTCTTTGGATAAACATTCAACTAGTTCAAATTAAAAAAGCAGACTGAGGGAAATATGAATATAATCAATCGTCTTAGGGTAAATACTCTCATTAAGTTGTCTATTCTTCTATCTATAGTTATTTTTTTTAGCATAAATATAATTACAAATAATATGCTTAGCTCTTCTAAAATAGATTTTACTGAAAACAAACTTTTTTCGTTATCTAATGGAACAAAATCACTTTTACAAAACTTAAGTGAGCCAATTCACATTAGATTATTTGTCTCGAGTAACTTAGTTAAGGAAGTTCCACAATTATCTACTTATGCTAATAGAGTTGAAGCTATATTGAAGTCATATAGTAGTATTTCAAATGGCAAAATTTCACTTGAGATAATTGATCCTAAACCTTTTTCTGACGCTGAAGATAGAGCTGTTGGTATGGGCATAAAATCATTTAGCGCTACTCAAATGTCAGATCCACTTTATTTTGGATTAGCCGCTACAAATTCAACAACTGGACAAAAAAATATTTCTATTTTCACTCCTGAAAGAGAAACTTTTCTAGAATATGATTTATCTAGTTTAATATCTGAGTTAGGGCAAACCAATAAACCTATTGTAAGTATTTTAGATAATTTAGGCTTAAGAGCCGATTCTAGAATTGGTAAACCAGAACAACAAATTTTAAAACAAATGAAGGCCCTTTTTCAAGTCAAGATGGTGAATGAAAATAACAATGAATTGGATAAAAACACTAAAGTTTTAATGATTATTCATCCTAAATACCTTTCAGACGAAACTTTATATATGATTGATCAATGGATTTTAAAAGGAGGTGCTACTTTAATATTTTTAGATCCTTATGCCGAAACAGAAATTGGCAAACAACAAGGAATGCCTCCCATGAATCCTCGATCTAACGTTAAAAAACTTTTAGATACTTGGGGAATTAAATTTGATGATAAAAAAGCTGTTCTTGATTCAGAATATGGTTTTCGTATTTCAAGAAATATTAATGGAAGAGATATACAAGTAACTAACTATCCATGGCTTAATATAAGAGGCAAGGGATTAAGTGAATCTGAGGCTGCTTTATCAAAACTTAGTACTATAGTAATGACAACAGCAGGATCTTTTAAATCAACAAATGATAAGATAAATCTTGAACCAATCATTTTATCAAGCGCTAAATCAGGGCTTGGAGACGCCAAAAAAGCTGCTGACCCTAAAGGTGACCCTCGTGATCTTCTGGCTAATATTAAGATCACAAAAGAAAAACAAATTCTTGCTGGTTGGATTAAAGCTGAATTACAATCGTCATTTGATGATAAGACAATCAATAAAGAAAAAAAACAAAATCAACTATTAAAATCTAATAACAAGTCTAATGTTTTGCTTGTGGGTGATGCTGATATGCTAATGGATAGAAATTGGTTAACTCAAAGAGGCGCCTTTGCAAATAATGGTGATTTTGTATTAAATATCGTAGAAAAAATGATTGGAGGAGGGGCTTTATCTGATCTAAGAGGAAAAGGAACTTCATTTCGTCCATTTGAGAAAATACTTGCTTTAGAAAAAGTTGCTGAAGAGAAATTTTTAGTTCAAGAACAAATGTTAGCAAAAAAATTAAAAAGTATGGAAGAAAAAATTCGAAATTTAACACAAGAAAATGAGAATAAAGACGATATTCTTTCTCCTGAAACAATGACGGCCATAGAAGGTTTTCAATCTGAAATGATGTCAACCAGGTCTCAGCTTAGAAGTGTAAAGTTTGATTTAAGACGAGATGTTGATTCTTTAAGACAATGGATAATATCAATAAATGTAGCAATTCTTCCAATTTTATTTGCAGGACTAGCTCTTGTTATTTCATTAAGAAGAAAAAGAAAAGTTGTTTAATTAAATTTTAATAGAAAAATTAGGTAATTGTCATGAATACAAAGAGTTTTTTAAATTTAGTAATTATTTCACTTCTAATGGTGGTATTTGCTTTTTTTTCTATCAACTTTAACTTTCAAAATTATAATTTTGAAAGTAGAGGAGATGTTTTTTTAAATAGTTTTACAAAGAACATTAATGATGTAACTGTAATTTCTATAGAAAGCTTTGATAATAATATTGATTTAATTAAACAAGACAATAATTATGTATCAAAATCAGGATATCCTCTTAAGACTGGAATATGGGAAAATTTAGTCACGAGTCTGTCAATTCTAACAATTGAAGAAAAGAAAACTAAAGATCCAAAAAGATTATCCGAATTAAATTTGTTATCACCAGAACTTAATAAAAGTGAAGATGAAAGCGATGGATATGCGTCTAAAATAACACTTAAGAAAAAAGATGGTTCTATTTATAAGTCTATATTATTTGGTAAAATTGACAGAAGTGTAGGTGGATTAAGTGGAGGTCAATTTGCCAGAATTGCTAACCAAGAACAAAGTTATCTTCTTAAAGGTGGAATAAGGATGCCTTCAAGTAGATCAGATTGGTTTGAAAGTTTACTTTTTACAGTAAAAAATAATGAGTTCAAAAGTGCTGAATTAAATAATAACAAAAAGATTTTTAAAATTGAAAATATAGATAAAACATTAACATTAACGTTTCCTAAACCTCTAAGCTTCAAAATTGATAAAACTAAATTAGATCAGGTTAAGGAAGTGATTAATGGATTTTATTTCTACGATGTAAGAAAATCTTCAGGAACGAATTTAAATGATTTATCTACATTGACTTATAAAACTAATAATGGATTAATCATTTCTTTATCTTCAGTAGGAGAAAGTAAAGGTAAAGAAAGTTGGATAAAAATTAAAACTAATTTTGATAACCCTAAATCCAAAGCTTTATCTACAGAAATTAATAACAAAACATCAGGTTTTGAGTTTCTTGCTAACATAAACACTTCTGATATTTTTTTATGGAATAAAACGAATTTCAAAGCTAAGGATTTATAGTATAATCTATTAGTATGATCTAGGCATTCCTAAAACATGCTCAGCTATATATGAAAGTATCAAATTTGTAGATATAGGAGCAACTTGATATAACCTAGCTTCTCTAAATTTTCTTTCTACATCATACTCTTCAGCAAAACCAAAGCCTCCAAAAGTTTGAACGCAAGCTTCAGCAGCTTCCCAAGAAGCGTCTGCAGCTAATAATTTTGCTGTATTAGCTTCTTCACCTATTGGCTTTCCATCTTCATATAATTTAGCTGCGTGATAAACCATAAGTTCAGCGGCTTTCATGTGAGCGTATGCTTTTGCAATAGGAAATTGAATCCCCTGATTTTGACCTATTGGTCTCCCAAATACGTTTCTATCATTTGCATAATTAGTTGATTTTTTTGTGAACCATTTTGCATCCCCTATACATTCCGCTGCTATCAAAATTCTTTCAGCATTCATTCCTGATAATATATATCTAAAACCTTTACCTTCTTCTCCTACAAGATTAGATGCAGGTATTCTGAGGTTATCAAAAAATACTTCTGTAGTGGCGTGATTCATCATTGTTTTAATAGGACGTATTGTTAGTCCATTTTCTTTTGCTATTCTCATATCAAGTAAAAAAACAGAAAGGCCATCTGTTTTTTTTGTAACTTTATTTAAAGGCGTAGTTCTAGCTAATAGCAACATTAAGTCAGAATGTTCTGCTCTACTAGTCCAAATTTTTTGTCCGTTGATTACATATTCTTCTCCATCACGAACAGCCACAGTTCTAAGGCTAGTTGTATCAGTTCCACTAGTAGGTTCAGTTACACCAAAAGCTTGTAATCGCAAACTACCATCTGCTATTTTAGGTAAATACTCTTTTTTTTGCTCATCAGAGCCATGTCTTAAAACAGTTCCCATTGTATACATTTGAGCATGGCAAGCAGCTGCATTGCATCCTTGATGATGAATTTCCTCTAAAATAACTGATGCTGCTGTCATTCCTAAGCCAACTCCACCATATTCTTCTGGTATAAGCGCACCTAAAAAGCCAGCATCTGTAAGAGCCTTAACAAATTCAGTTGGATAACCCTGTTCTCTGTCAAGTTTACGCCAATACTCTCCTTGATAATCACTACATAGTTTAGAAACAGAATCTCTTACTTCGTTAATCATTGTTTCTTGTGTTTCTAGATCACTTACTTGTAATGTTGAGTCTGGCATGTGAATTCCTTTTTAATATTTTAAATTATATATACTAAATAATGTTTATTAATCATAGCTTATTTCTAAATTTTTAATAATAATGGATTTGTGTAATATTAAAAATATTAAAAATAAAAGTCTTTGGAGATAATATATGAAACTAGAATTTCATCACATAAATTTTGTTTCTAAAAATGTAGATAGTATGAATGAATTTTATACTAACATTCTTGAAATGGATAGTATCCCGACACAAAATTTTCCAAGAACAAAAGAAACAAAAGCCAGCGGTTACAGTGGTAAAATTAATTTTGTAACTGAAGGAAAAATAGAAATGCATTTAGCAGAACGTGACCTCAATGTAGCTTTTAAAAATAATCATACTATTAACCCAGTTGATAAAGGTCATATAGCTTTCAGAACTGACGATATAGAATCGTTTTTAAAAAAACTAAGAGCTGAAAAAATACCTTATTCAGATTATGGAACTACTTTTGCTAAAGAGTGGCATCAAGTATTTTTTCATGATCCGGAAGGTAATGTTGTAGAAGTTCATCAGAAGATTAACTAAAATTTAAAATGATAAACGAATGTTTTAAAAATAAAGATTTCAGAATTCTCTGGAGTGCTGGATGTATGACTGGTGTTGCAAGAGCAATGGAGTTCTTAGCTCTTAGCCTTTATGTGCTTCAAGAGTTAGGGTTACCTTATTTGGTAACTATAATTTTTGCTGCACGAATGCTTCCTATGAGTCTTTTAGGAATTCTCATTGGTACAATTTCTGAAAGAATTTCACCTGTTTCCGTAATTCAAACTATTTATACATTATCTAATATTATCACAGGAATTGCTGTTTTTTTAGTTTTCACAGGTAACTTTAATGTAATATTTGCATTCATACTCGCATTTTCTAATGGAATAACTTGGGTTGTCGATTTAGCAGTAAGAAGGCGTGTTTTAGTAGATAATATTAACAAAAATTTACTTAGTTCCTCCTTAGCTATGGAAACATTATCTAACAATGCTACTAGGTTGGTTGGGCCATTATGTGCTGGAACATTATACACGTTTGTTGGTTTAGGTGGAATTTTTACACTACAGTTTTTCATGTACGTATTAGCCTTGATACTAATATTAAAATTCAAGAAATCAAAAAAACATATCAAATATTTATCGTCTTTAAATAAAATTAGTTCCAACATTCAAACTCATTGGGCACATGGATTATTAAAAGAAATATTAAAAACAGGCAAAAGTGCATATAATTCATTGAGCTTAAGATTAGTTTTGCTAGTAACCTTAATTTTCAATATTTTTGGATTTCCCTTAGTTTCTCTAATACCTGTATTAGGAAGAGAAAAATTATTATTATCAGAGATTAATATTGGTATATTAGCTTCATCAGAAGGCTTAGGTGCATTAATAGGAGCTCTAATAATTGGAAATATTTCACCACAAAAAAATCTTGCGCCTATATTTATTACAGGAATAACTGGCTTCTTTGTTGGCATGGTTATGTTTTCCTTCTCACCTAGCCTAATAATAGCTTTTATAAGTCTAACCTTTGGAGGGATATTTTTGTCAGGGTTTAGTACAATGCAGGGTGCTTTAGTATATCAAGCATCAGGTGCTTCTAAAGGAAGCAACTTTGGTATTCTGGCAACTTGTATAGGAACTGCACCTTTGGGACTTATTAACCTATCCTGGATAATGACATTTGTATCAGTGGATAAAACAATCCAAATTAACGTATTTTTAGGATTGTTTTTTCTTTTATTAACAGGATTATATTTTTTTCTTAAAAAAAATTAATTATACAAATATTTAATCTGGAATAACTTTTAATAAAAATTGATTCATTATTTTACTAAACTGAGCAGGATCAGAAGGCATTTTGCCTTCCATTAGTCGAGCTTGTTCAAATAAAAGTGTGCCAGCATCACTTACTAAATCATTATTTTCCTTTTTGCTAAGCAATGATTTCATATTTTTTATTAATGAGTGATCACCATTAATCTCTAATATTCTTGGGGCACCTTGGTAGTTAGTGTCTCTTTGTGCCATTAATTGCTCCATAGCAATATCCATATCACCATCATCAGCGACTAAACATACAGGACTATCTGTAAGTTTTGACGAAAGTCTAATATCTTTAACTTGGTCACCTAAAACAATTTTCATTTGAGCAATTAAATCTACAAACTCTTTATCTTGTTTTTCTTTCTGATCTTTATTTTCAGTGTTTTTTTCTTTATCTTTTTCGTCTAATTCATCTAGATTTATTTGACCTTGAGTAATAGATGTAAACTTTTTTTCTTTGAATGAGCCAACCATAGGTAACCAGAACTGATCAATAGCGTCCGTCATTATCAAAACGGGTATATTTTTTGATTTAAAACCTTCTAAATGAGGGCTAGCTAGTGCTTGGGCACTAGTTTCTGAAGAAATATAATAGATATCTTTTTGTGTTTCAGGCATTTTTTCTAAATATTCAGATAGGGAAATTATGTTTTCATTTTCATTAGTAGAAAATCTACATAAATCTAATAGTGCTTCTTTCCTTTCTGCATCTTCGTATAAACCTTCTTTTAAGACTGCTCCATATTCTTTCCAGAAATCTTTATAACCATCTAAATTTTTTTCACTAACTTTTTTCAACTCTCTTAATATTTTACCAACTAAGGATTTACTAATTTTTGCAACAGCTGGGTTATTTTGTAACATTTCCCTACTAACGTTTAAATCTATATCTTGGGTATCTACCAAACCTTTAACAAACCTTAAGTAACTTGGCACTAAAGCATCACATTTATCAGTAATAAAAACTCTATTAATATAAAGCTTTAAAGAAGACTTTCTATCTGGATTAAATAAATCAAAGGGCCTAGTAGATGGAATACATATAAGATTAGTGTAACTTATTGTTCCTTCTGTCTTGTTATGCATAGTTAATAGAGGTTTTCCAAAACCAGCACCTATATGAGAGAAAAATTCTTGATACTGTTCTTCCTTAATCTCTTTTGCCGGCCTTGTCCAAAGAGCTGATGCTTCGTTAAGAACTTTTTCTTCAGCATCTTTTTTATCAATTTCAAAAAACTTAACTGGAAATGAAATATGATCAGAGTATTTCCTTACTATAAATTGTAATCTAGTTTCTTCTAAAAACTCTTTAGCATCTTTTTTTAAATATAATGTGATAGAAGTTCCAACTTTATCTTTACTTGTTTTTTCAAGGTTAAAACCAGTTTTACCATCCGATGACCACTTCCAACCATCCTCTTCTCCAGCTTTTTTTGATAAAACTTCAACACTATCAGCTACCATGAAAGAAGCATAGAAACCTACTCCAAATTGACCGATAAGTGACATATCTGGTTTTTTATCTTTAGAGCTTGCTGACATCTGTTCTAAAAATGCTTTTGTTCCTGATCTTGCAATTGTTCCTAATGAAGATTTTAAATCTTCTTCATTCATTCCTATTCCATTGTCTGAGATAGTTAATGTTTTTTGTTTGCTGCTAACTTGTATTTTTATTTCTGAACTTTCAGAAGAATTATTAATCTTTTTATCAGTTAAACCTAAATACTTTCTTTTATCTAATGCATCAGAAGCATTTGAAACTAATTCCCTTAAAAATATTTCTCTCTCAGAATATAGAGAATTAATAACGATATCTAATATTTTACCGGTATCGGCTTCAAATTTATTACTCATATCAGTCATTTAGGTTCCTTCTTATATTAGTTGCATGTTACAATTAAATGGTGATTAATAGTTATATTTTCAAGAGTTATAACAAAAGATTTAAAATATTGTGGAGAATAAAATGACTAAAATTGGCGTTTGTGGCACTGGAAAAATGGGTTCTGAAATTATAAAAAGACTTTTAGAATGTGGGCAAGAAGTATCTGTGTGGAATAGAACACAAAGTAAAGCTAATCTTCTTATTGATCATGGAGCGAGTGTTTCAACTTCTATCTCTGATTTAATAAGAGATAGTGAGGTTATTTTAATAATTATGGGAAGTGATGCCGCTTTAGATTTTGTTTACAAAAATGAAAACGGATTGAAAAACAATCATTTATCAAGCAAAATTATCATAGAACTTAGTACGACTAGTGTTCAAAAAATTATATCTCTAGAAAAAATTATAAATGATTTGAATGGAAAATTCATTGAATGTCCTGTTGGAGGATCCACAAAACCTGCCCGAGATGGTAATTTGTTAGGTTTAGTTGGTGGTAATGAAAAAATATTTCATGAAGTTGAGTATATTCTAAAGATGATTTGCAGACGATATGAATACCTTGGTGAAGTTGGGAAAGGAGCTTCAATGAAATTAGCCATTAATCTTCCTTTAATGGTTTATTGGCAATCTCTTGGAGAGGCTATGTCTATTGCTATAAATTCTGGTATTAACTTTGATCAAGCTTTAGACATTATGATGGATAGTTCAGGTTCTGCAAAAGTTGCTCACTTAAAAGCGAAACCTATAATGCAAGCTATGAACGAAGAAACTAACCTAACATCTACCTTTAACGTATCGTCTTCGTTAAAAGATATGAAGTTAATGATAGATGAGGGTACTAAAAATAATATTGATTTACGTGTTATAAATAGTGCCATGTCTTATGTACAAGAAGCTGTAGATAATGGTTGGTCAGACTTTGATGCGTCTTTACTAAGTGTCTATATTAGTAAACAAAATTTTATTAAATAAGTTCTAATCTTTATAGTTAGAATTCTCTTGGTCCAATATCAGTCTTATTTCTCTTAAGAATGCTGTGCCTGCTGGGTTTGGGAATTCCTCATTATCCAATTCATTAGCTGTTTTTTCTGCAGTAATATCATCTAAAATACTTAATTCTTTCCCTGTTTGGAGTGCATTTATATAAATTTCTGCTGCACGTTCAAAATAAAACAGCCTATTAAATGTCTCTGCAACATTTTTACCAAATATTAGCACACCGTGATTTCCCATAATCATAGTATGTTTAAGGGAATTAGATAAAAGTTTTGCACATCTTGCACCTTCTTCTTCAAAAGCTAATCCTCCATATTGTTTATCAGCAATTTGACGTCCAAAAAATATTGATGCAACTTGATTTATAGGGGGCAATATACAATCTTCTAAAGAAGCTAAAGCAGTAGCAAATACTGAGTGAACATGCATAATGCATCTTGCATGCGGACACATTTTATGAATCGCCCCATGTAAACCCCATGCCGTAGCATCAGGTGCATTTTCTTTATCAAGCACTGACTTATCATTGACATCTAGTAATAATAAATCAGATGCTTTGATCCTTGAAAAATGCCACATATTTGGGTTCATTAAAAATTTTGTACCCTCTGGATTTACAGCTAAGCTAAAATGATTTGCCACAGCTTCATGCAAATTTGATCTTTCGGCCCATCTAAATGCTGCGGCAAGATCCTTTCTTTCTTCATCATTATTGATGTTGGGAATATAACCATTGTTTTTTAATACTTTATCCACATCAAATCTCCTTTTTTTTAAATATTCACATATTGTGTTTAAATGTGTCAAATATTATAAAGAATTAAGTTTTATTAAAAGGAAAAATCATGGGCTATCTCTATTTATTAATTGCTATTACGGGTGAAGTTATTGGTACAACATATTTAAAAAGTACAAATAGTTTTTCAGAATTGATACCTAGTATTTATGTTATAATTGGCTACGGAACTGCTTTTTATTTTATGATGCTTGCAATGAAAACAATTCCAATAGCTATAACCTATTCAATTTGGGCAGGCGTAGGTATAGCCGCAATTGCACTTTTGGGAGCTTTAAAATATAAAGAGATACCGGATGTACAAGCTTTATTAGGACTTGGATTCATAATTTTAGGTGTAATTATATTAGTCTTTTATAGTAAAATGGGAACTAACTAAGAGTGTATAGCTTTAGAATATGTCGCTAAAGCCGCTTCTTTTATTGCTTCATTTACTGTTGGATGACCATGACAAATTCTTGCAACATCTTCAGAAGAAGCTCCAAAACCCATTGCCACTGAAAGTTCATGTATCACAGTACCAGCTTCATGACCAATCATATGAGCGCCTAAAATTTTATCTGTAGATTTATCTGAAAGTATCTTTACCATTCCATCAGTATGACCTATGGCTTTAGCTCTACTATTTGCAGACATTGGAAATACCCCTTTATTATATTCAATCCCTTGGTCTTTTAAATTCTCTTCAGTCTGACCAATTACAGCAACTTCAGGAGAAGTATAAATAATTCCAGGTACAAGATTATAGTCAACATGACCTGCTTCACCATTAATAAACTCAACTGCAGCAACACCATCTTCTTCAGCTTTGTGAGCCAGCATTGGGCCTTTTATAACGTCACCAATAGCATAAATATCACTAATAGATGTTTCAAATTTATCATTGGTATTTATAAAACCATGTTTATCCATTTCAAGATTTAATTTATCTAAACCTAGACCATTAGTATTAGGCTTTCGACCAACTGCAACTAAAACCACGTCTGCATCTAATTCTTCTGAATTTCCGTTTTTAACATTTTTTACAGTTAATATTACTTTATCTTTAACTTTTTTTGTTGTTTCTACAGAGTGATTTAATTTGAATTTAACACCCTGTTTTTGTAATATTTTCATAAATTTTTCAGAAATTTCATTATCCATCCCTGGCAGTATTCTTGGAAGATATTCTATTATCTCAACTTCTGCTCCCAGTCTTCTCCAAATGGTTCCCATTTCAAGACCAATAACTCCTCCTCCAATCACAATCAATTTTTTAGGAACTTTTTTGAGTTCTAGTGCTCCAGTAGAGGTTACAATACATTCTTCATCTATTTTTATATTAGGTAAAACTGACGCCTCAGAACCAGTAGCTATAATGATTTTGTCTGTGTTTATTATTTCTATTTTTCCATTATTATTGATTTCTATCTCTTTTGAAGAAATTATCCTAGCTGTTCCAGTAAATTTACTTATTTTATTTTTACCAAATAAAAAACTTATACCTTTTGTAAGATCTTCAACTATATTTGATTTTGTTTTTAATAATTTTGAGAGATCTAAACTAACATCTTTACAATTAATGCCCCATTCTATCATTCCATTTGATTTGATTGTATTTTCATATTGTTCTGAGGCATGAAGCATCGCTTTAGAAGGAATGCATCCAACGTTTAAACAAGTTCCACCTAGCCTTTCTCTTTTTTCTATAGTCGCTACTTTCATTCCTTTTTGAGATGCTACGATAGATGCTACATATCCGCCAGGACCTGAACCTATAACAACAAGATCATATTTATTATCTGACATTTTTAACCTTTAATTTATGAATTAGGCACCAATTACCAATCTTCTTGGGTCTTCTATTATTTCTTTAATTCTCACTAAAAAGGAAACAGCCTCTCTTCCATCTATAATTCTATGATCGTAAGATAAAGCTAAATACATCATTGGTCTGATTTCAATATTATTACTTATTACAACTGGTCTTTTTTGAATTTTGTGCATCCCTAGAATTCCGGACTGGGGTGGATTTAAAATTGGGGATGACATTAATGATCCATATACACCACCGTTAGAAATTGTAAAGGTTCCACCCGCCATATCAGAAATAGCTAGATCACCTTCTTTAGCTTTTTTTCCAAAAGAAACTATGTTCATTTCAGTCTCACCAAAAGATAATTTATCAGCGTTTCTTAAAACAGGGACAACTAAACCTTGAGATGTACCTACAGCTACTCCAATATTATAGTAATTTTTATAGATTATATCATTACCTTCTATTTCTGCATTAACTGCAGGAAATTCTCTGAGAGCATCTATTGCTGCTTTAACAAAAAAACTCATATAACCAAGTCTAACACCATTTTTCTTCTCAAAGCTATCTTGATAATTACTTCTCATTTCCATTAAGGCTGTCATATCAACTTCATTATAGGTTGTTAACATAGCAGCTGTATTTTGAGCTTCTTTCAAACGTCTAGCAATAGCTTGACGTAAACGTGACATAGGTACTCGTTCTTCTAAGTTACCACTATCTCTATTTGGAGAAATAACTGGATTAACTGCTGTTTCTTGCTTTTTAGGTTGTTCTTTTTCTAGTTTCTCTTCTGTTTTAACAGATTCTATTTTATCTATAATTGGCTTTGTATTTGTCAAAGGTTTTTTGCCAGCCACTATCATTGCCAATAGAGCTCCAACCTCTACTGTATCACCTTCAGAAACAGCTAAATGGTCAATTATTCCAGAAATTGCAGCCGGCACTTCTAAGGTAACTTTATCAGTTTCTAATTCTACAATTGGCTCATCAATTTCTACAAAATCACCTTGTTTTTTTATCCACTTAGAAACTGTCGCTTCTACAACAGATTCTCCAAGTATTGGAACTAAAACATCCATTATTGCATCTCCTTTTTTAAGACTATTCTTGTCTATGTTAGATTTATTAATATTAGGACTATTATTTTGGTTTGTTAAATTTAGATATAAAAGAACGTCACCCTTAGTCACTCTGTTATCTTTGCCAGTTCCTTTTATTTCAGAAATATTAATATTTTTTTCTTTAATCATTTTGGCAGCAGAAGGCATGGCTAAAATATCAATTTGGTTATTTATTACATTAGCCATAAATTTTAAACTACTCTGCCGCTTGTTTATTTGATTTTTTATCTAATATTTCCAAAGCCTCATTTACTAAGTCAGCCTGTTCTTTATTGTGTCTAGATAGAGATCCTGTAGCAGGAGAAGCTGCTTCAGCTCGACCAGCGTAAGCTGGACGTGATAACTTTGCTTTATAAGATAAAAGCACCTCTTCAATTTTTCTATCTACAAAGAACCAAGCACCCATATTTTTAGGTTCTTCCTGACACCATACAATCTCTGCATCCGGAGTTTTAGACAACTCTTCCTTAAGTGTTCTTGCTGGAAATGGGTAAATTTGCTCTAATCTAAGAAGTTTAACATTGTTTAATTTTCTTTTTTCTCTTTCTTCAAATAAATTATAAAAAACTTTTCCTGATGAAATAACTACTTTTTTTATATTTTTATCACTTAAATTTAGGTTGGGATCTTTGATAACTCTTCGAAAAGCAGTGTTTTCTGCCATATCAGACAATTTAGAAACACACATTTTATTTCTTAATAAACTTTTTGGTGTCATTATTATCAATGGCTTTCTAAAATCTCTTTTTAGTTGTCTTCTTAAAGCATGAAAATAATTTGCTGGAGTACTACAATTTAAAACCTGCATGTTATCTTCACCACATAATTGAAGATATCTCTCTAATCTTGCCGATGAATGCTCTGGACCTTGTCCTTCATAGCCATGAGGTAAAAGCATCACTAAACCAGACATTCTAAGCCACTTAGCTTCACCACTAGAAATAAATTGATCAACTATTACTTGTGCTCCATTTGCGAAATCTCCAAATTGAGCCTCCCACATTACTAAAGCTGTAGGTTCTGTTAAAGAATAACCATATTCAAACCCCAAAACAGATGCCTCAGATAAAGGTGAGTCAATAACTTCAAATGTTGCTTGATTTTCTTTAATATTATTTAACGGAACATGTCTTGTTTCATTTGTTTGATCAATAAATACAGCATGTCTTTGTGAAAAAGTACCTCGACAACTATCTTGACCTGATAGCCTTACCGGATGGCCCTCCAATAATAAAGATCCAAATGCAAGATGTTCAGCAGTTGACCAATCTATACCTTCTCCAAACTCTATAGCTTTTTTTCTACCTTCTACAATCCTTATAAGTTTTTTATTTATCTGCAAACCATCAGGAATAGTTGTGATTGCTTTACCAATTAATTTTAAATCGTCTGTGCTTACAGATGTTTCACCTCTTCTATCGTCACCATGTGCAGCTCGAAGAC
>CAZFKZ010000030.1:0-24498 GCA_964519035.1 uncultured Rhodobacterales bacterium
ATCAGTATTAATGTATCATAGATTTGGAGAAAACAAATATCCAACTACAAATATCAGAATGGATCAATTTTCAGATCACATTAAAGAACTAATTAAAACGAAATATAACGTTATTAAAATTCAAGATGGTTTAAATGCTATTCAAAATATTAGCTTAGTTAAGGATAGATCAGTTATTATAACAATTGATGATGCTTATTCTTCAGTTTTTAATAATGCTTGGCCAATTCTAAAAAAATATGGTTTACCGTTCACATTATTTGTTTCTACAGATGTCATTGATAATAAAACACCAGGATATATGAGTTGGGAAGAAATTAGAATTTTACGCGACAATGGTGTAACAATTGGTAGCCAAACTAAATCTCATCCTCATATGCATAATCTTAGTGAAAATCAAATTGTCAAAGAATTAGAGTTCTCAAATAGTCGTTTTGTTCAAGAAATTGGAAGTAAACCAGAAATATTTGCCTATCCATATGGGGAGTATAATTTAAATGTTGTTGAGAAAATTAAAATTAATGGTTTTAAAGCTGCATTCGGACAACATTCAGGCGTAGCTCACTTAAGTCTTGGACTTTACCAATTGCCAAGATTTGCCATGAATGAAACTTATGGAAATATGCAGAGATTTTTGTTGGCTGTGAATGCAAAACCTATACCTATCAGTGACTTATCTCCCAAAGATCCTGTCATTATAAAAAACCCTCCATTCTATGGATTTACATTATCAGATACAATTAAACCCAAAGGAATTGTTAGATGTTTTGCAAGCAATGGTATTAAGTCTGAAACTAAGAGATTGGGTAAAAATAGAATTGAAGTTAGATTAGAAAAACCTTTTCCAAAGGGACGTGGTAGAATTAATTGCACTATGTCAGCAGGAGAAAGATGGCGATGGTTAGGTCGTCAATTTATAATTAAATGATGATCATTATTATTTTCTAAGTCACTATTATCAAACTTATCAAATTTATTAGACCTAATCATATCTTTAACTTTTAAAGTATAATCTAGTCCAATTTCTGCATATTTATCTAGGTAATTAGCCATCTTATAACCTGACAATGTTATTCCTGTGTTTAATACTGCAGATCTATAAAGTCTCATTTTTTCATATGCATAGTGACTATTTAGATTTAACATATATGATCTTACTGACTCTGATATGTTTAAAAAACTTTTGACTGCATAATTCGCGCTAAGATTACCCTTAGGTTTTAATCCAATATTACTGTTCCAAGTCCACTCTCCAAATAACGCATTACCTTCTTTTGCAAACCTTGAAGAGCCCCATCCACTTTCTATAGCTGATTGTGCCAAAACCATTGAGGTTGGTATTTTATTAATTTTATTTGATAACTGTTCTTTGATTTTACTAATTTCTAAATATGAAAGTTTATTAAAATTAATATTTTTAAAGTTTTTTATTCTATATTTCCTTGAAAAGTATTCGATTTTTTTAATATTATTTTTTAAAAAAGCAATCTTCATTAATTCTCGTTCTTGAAGTACTAATTCATTTTCCCTTAAAATTATTGGTAGCATAATGCTGATAAATAATTGTTTTTTTTTTGAAGTTTCGTATTTTTCTAAGTCAATTGAAAGCTTACTAAAATAAATTCTTGGCAAACTCATACCTTTATTTGCCTTTGCAATTATTTTTTTAAAACCAGTTTGTTCAAAATTTTTGATATTTACCTTACTATAAACATTTTGATTAGCTAAATCTAAATTTTTTAAATCTTTAATATTAATTTTTTCTTTTAAAGAATAAGGTAATTTAATATATCCTATTTTCCAAAACAAAAAGCCCATAGTAAAAGTAAACAACACCAGAATACTAATTATGATCCAGTATAGATTAGATGATTTTATTGTATGCGGAAGATTTTTTAGTTTCATAATAGTAAGTAAAATAAATTTTACAATTCTGCAGCCTTAACTTCAGTGACTTCAGGAATATAATGTCTAAGCATATTTTCAATTCCCATCTTTAAGGTTGCAGTACTAGATGGACAACCTGCACACGCTCCTTGCATTTTTAACGTTACAATTCCGTCTTCGAACGAACAAAATGTAATATCCCCGCCATCCATAGCAACAGCAGGCCTGACACGAGTTTCTAAGAGATCTTTAATTTGAGTAATTGTTTCAGTATCATCAATGCTACTTTCTCCTAAATTATCGAGTGAATCTTCATTTATCGCTGGAAAACCACTTGAATAATGCTCCATAATTGCTGTAAGGATTGAGGGTTTTAAATTATTCCATTCAACATCTATATTTTTAGTAACAGAAACAAAGTCAGATCCTAAAAACACTCTGCTAACGCCATCCACTTCAAACAAACGAGAAGCTAAAGGTGAAATATTTGCTGTTTCTACATTTGAAAAGTCGTGAGTTCCTTTTTTTAAAACACTTTCGCCTGGCATAAACTTAAGAGTTTCAGGATTTGGTGTATCTTCAGTTTGAATAAACATTTTAATTCTCCTTTTATAGAATATATAGCATCGATTACAAATAAATTATATATTTTATATTTTTTATGAAACAAAGCCAACTAAATGCTTTACATCTTTTACAATAGGTGACGCTATTTGACGTGCTTTGAGTGAGCCTGTTTTTAAAATTTTATCAATTTCGCCAGTATCTTTGAGTAAATAGAGCATTTTTTTTGATATAGGCTCTATTTTGTCTATTGTTAGTTCTATTAATTTTGGTTTAAAATAAGAGAATCCTTTTCCAGCAAATTCGTTTAGGATTTCATCAGTACTTTTATCAGCTAAAGAGGAGTAAATATTAACTAAATTAAGAGCTTCTGGTCTATTTTTTAGTTCTTCAATTGATGAAGGTAAAGGGTCTGGATCTGTTTTAGCTTTTTTAATTTTATTAGAAATATCATCATTACTATCAGTTAAATTAATTCTAGAAGCGTCTGAAATATCTGATTTACTCATTTTTTTGGAACCATCTCTTAAGCTCATTACTCGGGTTGCGGGTCCTAAGATCTGAGGTTCTGGCAAAGTGAAAAAATTATTTTCTAGTTCTTTTGCAAACATATTATTAAACGAAGAAGCAATATCTCTAGTTAATTCAATATGTTGTTTTTGGTCGTCACCAACTGGTACGTGAGTTGCTCTGTAAAGTAATATATCAGCTGCCATTAAAACTGGATAGCTGTACAAACCTATAGTAGCATTCTCTTTGTTTTTACCTGCTTTTTCTTTGAACTGTGTCATACGATTTAACCATCCAATTCGACAAACACAGTTAAAAATCCAAGCTAATTCAGCATGCTCTCTTACAGATGATTGATTAAAAACAATTGATTTTTCTGTATCAATTCCAGAAGCAATAATTGCAGCTGTTACTTCATGAGTTGAATTTCTTAATTTATTAGCGTCTTGAGGGACTGTGATAGCGTGCATATCTACAATCGAAAATATAGAAGCTGTATCTTGTTGAAGACTTACCCAATTTTTTATTGCGCCTAAATAGTTTCCTAAATGTAAATTACCAGTTGGTTGAATTCCAGAAAAAATTCTTTTTGATGGCTGTTTTGAATTTAATATTGTCATTAAGTTTATTGAACTTTCTATAGTTTTAATTTTTGATTTTTTAATAACTCCTGAGGAATATATCTAAGGAAGCCACATGTCAAAAAATACGTTAATAAACCTGATGTAATTATCAAAAATAATGTAACAGTTTTATGTATCTGAAATGTACTAATTTGATAAAAACAAAGTTTCATTACTAAAGTCATAATAGACGACATTAGAAAAATTTTGATACTATAAATTACGAGAATTAATATATTTTGAATTTTATTATTCTTAAAAAGTATAATTATGTAAATAATACACCCTATCCAAGACGATAAAGATGTAGCCAGAGCTATTCCTGCATGAGACAAATATTTCATTAAAATTAATGATAAAGTTATATTTAGTAACAACATTACTATACCTATGTACATAGGCGTTCTAGTATCTCCTTCGGCTAAAAAAGCAGGTTGACAAGATTTTAAAATAATAAAAGCAGGTATACCAATTGAATAAGCAATTAAAGCGGTAACTGTCTGATATTTTTCATTTATTCCAAATTCACCTCTTTCAAATAAAACACTGATAATTATGTCAGGGAAAAGTATAAAAACTAAAGAAGAAGGAATAGAAAAAAACAAACCTATTTTTAAAGAAGATGTTAACTGTTTTGAAAACTGTTTTGCATCATTTTCTGCACTTGATATTGATAAAGAAGCTAATAAAGATGTACCTAAAGCAATACCTATAATTCCTAACGGTAGCTGAGCTATTCTGTCAGAAAAATATAAGTAAGAAACTGAACCAAAGCCTAATAAACTAGCTAAAATTGTATCAACCAATAAATTAATTTGTAAAATTCCACCCCCAAATGCTGCAGGCATAAATTTAGTCCATGTTTTTTTTATGTAAAACTTTATATCATTAGTATCTTCACTTTTTTGTTTTTTGGGAGATTTTATTTCCATTTTTAAAATATTAAATTTTTTAATAATTATTATCATAAATATTATTTGAAATATTCCAGCAGTTACGGTCGCCAAAGCTAGTGGTAAAGATTTTAAAAAATCTTCTTCTTTAATAAAGAAACATGCAAATATAAGACAAATATTTAAAATTATAGGAGTTGTCGCAATAGCCCAAAAACGTCCAGATATATTTGTAACAACTCCTAATAAAGCGACAATTGATATTAGAGGCATGAAAAATATAGTTATTCTAGATAATAGAATAATTTGATTTAATAACATATCTTCATTAGCAAAACCTGGAGCTAATAGATAAATTATAAAGGGCATAAATATTTCAAAAATTGCTAATAGTATGGTTAAGTAAATAATTACTCTAAACGTAAAAACTTTAAAAAAATTATTGGCAAAAACTATACCTTTTTTTTCTTTTAATAAAGTATATATTGGAAGCAAGGCTGATGTTAGTGCTCCTTCAGCAGTTATTCTTCGAAATAAGTTTGGTAATTTAAATGCAATTATAAAAATGTCAGAGTGTATTCCTGCCCCTAAAAAGGAGGCTAAAAAGACATCTCTTATAAATCCAGTAATACGACTTAGAAATGTTATTAAAGCTGTATGCTTGAAACCTTTAATAAACAGTGAAGATTTATTTTTCATTTAATATCTCAAGATATCATTGTTTGATTAGCTGGATCGGTTTCTTCAAGAATTTTTAGTATATGTGTTTTTATTTTTTTTATTGTCAAATTATCGTCAATTTTAAGTCCAAACATATTTTTAACGTAAAATATATCAACTACTCTATCACCATAAGTTGATACTGAAGCAGTATTAATTTGAAGTCCTAACTCTGCTATAACTTTGGTAATCCTGTAAAGAACACCTGGAGCATTTTTACAATTAACTTCTAAAATAGTATAGCTGTCGCTAGTTTTATTATCAATGATAACACGTGCAGGAGCTTTAACAGCTCTAAATCTTGCAGGTATTTCTTTCCATCTTGAATTCAACGCATCTTCGATATTGAAATTACCTTCTAAACCCTTGTGCATTATTTTGATTAATCTTTCTTTAAGATAATCATCAGCTATTACTTTTCTTTCTTTATTTTGAATGAAAAATGTATCTAAAGCATAACCATCTGACCTCGTTATTATTTTGGCATTTACAACATCATACCCTGATGATGCAACTAAGCCTGATATAATTGAAAAAAGGCCATGATGATCAGGCGCTATAACTAAAAGCTCTGTTGCTTCAGATTGAATTTCATTGAAAATATGAATAGTGAATTTTTTAGTCTCTCTCTTCATTTCTGTGAATATGTCAGAATGCTGTATCATTTTTGGTAGATTAAATATTTGCCAATAATTTTTGTAAAAGGCATTACAATACTCTTCTGCATCATTTTTTTTCAAACTTATTTTGCTTAAATGTTCCATAAGGTTTTGTTTGACATTATTTACTGAAGCTAAATGTTTTAGTTTTGGTTCTACCATATTTAAAACACCAAGTGTTTTTATAAAAAGTTCAGAAATTAGAGACCCTTTCCAATCATTCCATATTTCTGGCCCAACACCTTTAATGTCTGCGACAGTTAAAACAAGCAGTAATCTTAATCTTTCTGGAGATTGTATTTTTTTAGCAAAATCATTAATTATCTTTATATCATCGAGCTCATAACGAAATGCGGTTTTACTCATCAATAAATGGTTTAATACTAACCATTCAACTGTTTCTGTTTCTTCTTTATTAAGACCTAATCTAGGACATATTTTTGAAGCAATAATTGAACCATTCTCTGAATGATCTCCCTTTTTACCCTTTGCTATATCGTGTAAAAACATGGCAACAAATAATACTTTATATGATTGTATTTCATGTATTACTTTACTTGCTAACGGAGCAAAATCTTTGAATTCGCCATTTATTAGTGAATGTAAATTAGAAATAGTGAAAATAGTGTGCTCATCAACTGTATACGAGTGATACATATCAAACTGCATCAAACCTTCTATTTTTTGAAACTCTGGAATAAACCTGCCAAGAACATTTGATTCATTCATCAGCCTGATTGTTCTAGTAGAGTCTTTTTTACTTGTTAAAATCTCTAAGAACAATTTGTTTGCAATAATGTTGTCTCTAACATCACTTTTGATAAGCTTTACTAAACTAGTAACATATCTGATTACTTTTGGGTGAATATCTATATTCTTAATATGAGAAATATTAAATAATCTAATGATATTAGCTGGATTTTGAAAAAGTATTTCTTCACTCTGAATAGAGATTCTTCCCATTTCAATAATAAATGGATGAACATTTTCTTTTCTTTTAAAACTTAAAAAACTTAACCTAAGAGGCTTATTAAACTCTGTTTCAATCGCTGCACAAAATATTCTTGTTAAGTTACCAACAGTTTTTGCTGCAAGAAAGTATCTTTTCATAAATCTTTCAACATCTTTTTGTGTAACGGTATTTTTAAAATTCATATTACGTGCAATATCTAGTTGTGCGTCCATAGCTAATCTATCATCTTCTCTTGATGATCTATAATGAAGATGACATCTCACAGATGTTAAAAACCTTTGAGCATCTGCAAAAAAAGATGCCTCGCTTCTCCTTAACGCTCCAACATTAATTAATACTGAAATACTGTTAACTTTATATACAAATTTTGATATCCAAATTAAAGTGTGAAGGTCTCGTAAACCACCTTTGCCATTTTTTACATTTGGTTCGACAACATATCTAGAGCCCCCAAACCTTTTATGACGTAAATCAGATTCATTAAGTTTAGCTTGTACAAAATCTAATGTTTTTGATTTGTTTAAATATGACTGAAATTTTTCATTTAAAGCTAAATAAATATCTTTATCTCCAAATATGAACCTTCTCTCCAAAAGACTAGTTGAAATTGTAGTGTCCAATTTAGCTTGAACTATGCAATCTTTTATGGTTCTTGTAGAATGACCAATCGTTAATCCTAAATCCCATAAAATATAAAGAATTAATTGAATAGCATTTTCAATATTCGCAATAATATTTTTATTTAATTTGTTGGGTACTAAAAATAAAATATCAATATCAGAATGAGGAGCTAACTCTCCACGACCATAGCCTCCTATAGCTATTAAAGAAAAACAATAATCATTATTACCAAAAATTTTAGGATATAATTTTTGAAATATAGTTTTTAAAAGACTGTCTATCAAAATAGTATTTAAACCTACGTTTAATGAACCATCTGATGTCTTTAAAAACTCATTTTTAATTAATTCTTTTTTTCTAACAAGTTCAACTTTTAATTTTAAAAATAATTCTTTTTTAAAATTTTCTAAGTCTATCTCATTAATATCACATTCTTCAATTTGATATACTTTTTCTGAATTATTTTTTGCATATGTTATTGGATCTAGCCATTGTAGCCATAGCGGAATTGCTGTGTCTGAATTTTCAATTAAATTATTTTTTAAAGTTTTAAAAATCATCAGAATTTCTTATTGATTTCATTTTATATATTATGTTCAAAGCCTCACGAGGGTTAATTTGATCAGCATCTAATTTATCAAATTCTTCAAAGAATATTTGATTATTATTATCTGAAAATAAGTTTTTAGAAGTATTATCAATTATTTCAATATTATTATTACTATTATTGCCTTCTAACTGTGTTAGTATTTTTTTAGCAGTTTGAACAACTTCAATAGGAAGACCTGCAAGTTTTGCTACATGAATGCCGTAAGATTTATCAGCTTCTCCTTTGTTTATTTTGTGCATGAATATTATTGTATCATTCCACTCTTTAATAACCATTTTGTGACACGACAAATTCGTTAAACTTTCTTTTAAACTGGTTAACTCATGATAATGGGTAGCAAAAAGGGTTCTAGGTTTAATCTTATTATGAAGATAATCTAAAACTGACCATGCGATAGCTAGTCCGTCAAAGGTTGCTGTACCTCTGCCAATTTCATCGAGAATGACCAAAGATTTATCAGTTGAAGTGTTTAGAATTGCTGAAGTTTCAATCATTTCAATCATAAAAGTGGATTGCCCTTTTGCTAAATCATCAGAAGCCCCAACTCTAGAAAAAATTTTGTCAAAAATTCCAATATTTGCTTTTTTTGCAGGAACATAAAGACCTGCTTGTGCCATAATAACTATTAGAGCATTTTGTCTTAAATAAGTTGATTTTCCTGCCATATTAGGACCTGTTATTAACCATATATAGTCATTTTTATTTAAAATACAGTCATTTGAAATAAATGAATTTTCAGAAAACATCATTTGATTTTCTACAACAGGGTGCCTCCCCTCAATAATTTCAAGAATTTTGGTGTTTGAAACAGTTGGTCTAACATAATTTCTCACTTTTGCATGATTCGCGCCCATGATAGATATGTCTAATTCAGATATAGAAGAAGCAATCTTTAAAACTTGATTACCAATAGATACTATTTGCTCTACAAAAATATTAAATAATTCTAATTCAATTTTGATTGACTCAGAAGATGAGTTTTGTATCTGATTTTCAATATCGTTCATTTCAATCGTAGTAAATCTAGAAGTCTGCGCCGTAGTTTGTCGATGTATAAACTGATCTAAGTTTCTTAAAGATAAATCATGTATTGCTCTTACTTCAATATGATAACCTAAAACTTTGTTATGTTTTATTTTTAACGAATTAACTTTTGAAACCTCAGAATACTTCTTTTGTAGCTGAACAATTTGACTAAATTCGTTGTCTCTTAGATCTCTTAATTGATCTAATTTTTTATTATAATTGTTTTTTATAAACCCACCGTCTTTAGCTAACAATGGAACTTCATCACTAAGAGCATTTTGAATATTTAAAAATAAACAATAATCAATTTCTAGGCTTTTAATTATTTTAATTAAAAGGGATGGTATTTTAATATCTTTATTAAGTGTTGTTAAATCTTTATAAATTTCGTTTATATGTGAAAAACCATTTGATAATGTTAATAAATCTTTTGGCCCACCTCTAAGTGACGACAATCTAGATAGAGATCTTTCTAAGTCAGGTATTCTTTTCAAGCTGTTTGCATATTTCAAATTAGCATTTGGATTATCTATAAACCATTCTATTAAATCATATTTATCAGTAATATCTTTAATATTATAAAACGGCTCTTGAATTCTTTGCTTTAATAAGCGAGCTCCAGATGCAGTCAATGTATCATCCAAAGATGAAATCAAACTACCTTTACTATCGCCAGATAAGTTTTGAATAAGTTCTAGAGATTTTTGAGTAAAATAGTCAATTTCTAAAAAACTACTTTCAGTTTCAGACTTCATTATTGAAAGAAGTGGTATGTTACCACATTGTGTTAAATTTAAATAAGAGAGAATAACGCCAGCAGCAATTATTTCACCTTCACTAAAAATACCTATCCCATCTAAAGAATTAATTGAATAATAAGAACATATCTGATTAACACAACTTGAGTAATGAAATACATTAGATGGTTGTCTTTTAATTAGAGGGTGCCATTCGTCAGCTATAAAATCTAATTCTATTAAATCAGAAACTAATAATTCTGAAAAATTCATTCGTAATAAAAAATTATTTAAAATTTGAATATTTTTAATATTATTGTTTTTGACATAAAAATCTCTTGTTTTAAAACAACTTGTTGATACATCAACCCAAGACAATGATATAACGTCTTTTGATTTATAAATTGCTCCAAGAAAATTATTGGCATTACTTTCAAGCAGATTATCTTCAGTAATAGTTCCAGGAGATATAATTCTTACAACTTCTCTTTTTAAGGGGCCTTTTGTACCTCTTGCTTTAGCTTGTTCAGGTGTTTCTGTTTGTTCACAGACAGCTACATTAAAACCTTTTTTGATTAATCTAGGTAAATAATTATCAGCAGCATGAAATGGGACACCACACATTGGAATATTTTGCCCATTAGTCTTACCTCTTTTAGTTAAAGTGATATCTAAAGCTTTTGAAGCTATTATAGCATCCTCAAAAAATAACTCGTAAAAATCTCCCATGCGGTAAAATAGTAAAACGTCTTTATGTTTATTTTTAATTGACAAATATTGTTCAATCATTGGCGTATTTTTAGACTCAGTACTCAAAAGTAAATCTCTTAAATATTTTGGTTTTAAAGTATTATAAATTAATACTTAGAATTAAAATATAATAAAATCAGTATATCTATTTATAAAGAAGTTATTATGAAAAATATTTTTAATATGATAAAACTAATATAATATTATAGTTGTTGAGGAAATAATGTCTAAAAAAGAAAAAAATATTTTATCTATGTCAAACCTTGAACTAGAGGCTTTAGAGTATCACAAAAAAGGTAGACCAGGTAAATTAGAGATAACTCCAACTACTCCATTAAACAGCTCACATGATTTATCATTAGCATATTCCCCTGGCGTAGCTACACCATGTCTGGAAATTGAAAAGAATCCAGATGCGATTTATGATTATACTTCAAAAGGTAATATTGTAGCAGTAATATCTAATGGAACTGCCGTATTAGGCTTAGGTAATATAGGTGCAAGTGCATCTAAACCAGTTATGGAAGGCAAAGCTGTACTATTTAAAAAATTTGCAGATATAGATGGAATAGATTTAGAAATTGATACTGATGATATTGATCGATTTGTTGACGCAGTTTCATTATTAGGGCCGAGTTTTGGAGGAATAAACTTGGAAGATATTAAAGCTCCTGATTGCTTTATTATTGAACAAAGATTAAGAGAAATGATGAATATTCCAGTTTTTCACGATGATCAACATGGAACTGCTATCGTAACAGCAGCAGGAATAATTAACGCCTTACACCTAACAAAGCGAGATATTAAAAATACTAAATTTGTAAGCAATGGCGCCGGTGCTGCTTCGATTGCGTGTGTAGAGCTTTTAAAAGCAATGGGAGCTAAAAATGAAAACATCATTCTAGTTGATAGAGATGGTGTTATTTTTAAAGGTCGTCAAACAAATATGAATCAATGGAAATCAGGACATACTGTGGATACTAAAGCAAGAACTCTGAAAGACGCCATCATGGGTGCTGATGTTTTTTTAGGTTTATCTGTTCCCGGTTCTGTTACTAAAGAGATGGTTTTAAGCATGTCTGAGAAACCAATAATTTTTGCTATGGCAAACCCTACTCCAGAAATTATGCCTGAAGAAGTTAAATCTGTTCGATCTGATGCCATAATAGCAACAGGGAGATCTGACTATCCAAATCAGGTTAACAATGTCCTAGGATTTCCTTATATCTTTAGAGGTGCTTTGGATGTAAGAGCTTCGACTATTAATGAAGAAATGAAGATTGCTGCCGCTCATGCAATTGCTGAGCTAGCAAGGAAAGACGTTCCTGACGAAGTGAATGCTGCCTATGAAGGAAGCAACCTTCATTATGGTAATGATTATATTATTCCTGCTCCATTTGACCCAAGACTTATATCTGCAGTATCTTCAGCTGTTGCAAAAGCTGCTATGGATTCAGGTGTTGCAAAAAAACCTATTGATGACCTAGAGGCATATGAAAAAGAATTGGCAGGTAGAATTGATCCTATTGCCTCTATTTTGGAACCTTTAAAAACAAAGATTAAAGGTAAAAAAATTCGTGTCGTATTTGCGGAAGGTGAAGAAGAAAAGACAATTAGAGCAGCTCTAGCCTTTTATAATAGTGGTTTTGGTATACCTATTTTAATTGGTCGAGAACATAGAGTTAAAGAAACTATGAAGAAAGTTGATTTAGATGGTTTAGATGAATTAGTTATTCATAATGCAAGTTTAAGTAAAAATAATAACAAGTATATAGATAGCCTATACGCACGCCTTCACAGAAAAGGTCAACTTAGAAGAGACTGTCAGCGGTTAATTAATCAGGACAGAAATGTATTTGCTGCTTCGATGGTTTCCGCGGGAGATGCGGATGCTATGATTACTGGAGTTACTCGTTCTTTTGGAAGATGTTTTGATGATATAACAAAAGTAATAGATGCAGAGAATAACCAAAGTTTTTTATCTATGTCTATGATGGTTTCAAAAGAACGTACTGTTTTCATTGGGGATGTCAACATCCATGACAGACCTTCACCTGAACAATTGGCTGATATTGCTTCAGGAGTGGCTAATACAGTAAAAAACCTTGGATATAATCCAAGAGTGGCACTATTGTCATTTTCAAATTTTGGGAATCCTTCTAGACCAAGTTCAAAAAATATAAGAGAAGCGGTAAATATTTTAAGTGAAAGAAAAGTAAATTTTGAATTTGACGGTGAAATGACAGCTGAAATTGCATTAGATTATGATTTGATTAAGCAAAATTACCCATTTTGTAGATTATCAGGCCCAGCTAATGTTTTAATTATGCCTGGTTTACTTTCAGCTAATATATCTTTTAAATTACTTCAAAAAATGGGAGGTGGATCAGTTTTAGGACCATTAATGATTGGTGGAGAAAAACCCTTTCAAATTGTTCAGATGGGTTCCACAGTATCTGACCTAGTTAACTCAGCATCAATTGCAGCATATGACGCTTTATATATTAAATAAATTCTTAATTTAATAAGGTTTTTAATGAATTTTTTGGTCTTGCTCCAAAATATTTAATTATTTCTGATGCTGCTCTAGAACCTAATAAACCACAATTTTCTATGGAATATGTATTTATAAGTCCATAAAGAAACCCAGAAGCATATAAATCTCCTGCTCCTGTTGTATCAACGACTTTATCTATTTTAATTGCATTGATATTATACTCTATACCATTTTTAAATACAATTGAACCATTTGATCCAGTGGTAATGGCTCCAATATGCACATCTTTTTTAACTAAATTTATACAACTGTTGATATTTGTTTCATAAAGACTTTTAATTTCAGATTCGTTAGCAAACAAAATATCAATATATTCCACAATAAGTGATAAAAAGTCTTTTCTATGTCTTTCAACACAAAATAAGTCTGAGAGACTTAATGAAATTTGAATGTTATTTTCTTTTGCTATTTTACAACAATGATTTATGGCTTTTTTAGCTTCAGGTTGATCAAATAAATAACCCTCTATATATAGTATTTTACTATTGATAATTAAATCTTCATTTATACTATCTATGTTAAAACTTCCACTTGCTCCTAGAAATGTGCTCATACTTCTTTCTGCATCAGGTGTTACTAAAACAATACTTTTAGATGTCTTTTCGGTATTATTATTTATTTTTCTCTGAAAAAAAACACCTGATTCATTTATGTTTTGTTCAAATAGAATACCAAGATCATCTGAGCCAGTTGTACCAATAAAACATGCTTTTCCACCTAAAGAAGAAAATCCAACAGCGGTGTTAGCAGCACTTCCTCCTGAAATTATAATTGGATTAGCAATAGATTTTAATAAATTATCTGAAGATTCATAATCAATTAGCTGCATTGCACCTTTTTCAATGCCAAGTTCAATCAATCTAGTGTCAGTTGTTTTACCTATAATATCTACAATAGCATTGCCAATTAACGAAATATCAAAATTCATTTTAGTAATTATTTCCTAATAAATAATATTTAAATAGACTTAGTTTTAAACATTATTTATGAGTATCATTTATGATAAATAATTTAAACAAAATTTTAGTTTATTTAAGTATAATAACAGTGATAACAGGCTGTCATACTTTAGAACATAAAAGCATATTTTTAGTTAATAATGATATTAAAACTAAAATTATACCTAAGAAATTAATCTTAGAGGATAAAATTACAAACAAAAATATACCAAAGATAATTCTGCCTGCAAATAAGACTATTAACAGTAATATTAAGGCTAAAATTGTTTCAAAAAAAATAACCTCGGAAGATAAAATTTTAAAGCATGATTTAAAATTAGTTACTAAAACTAAAAAAAAAATTGAAAAAATAGATCTAAAAATTTTAAAAAATATCTCTGAAAAAAAACTGTATTCAAAGATTAGTAAAGGAAACTTCATAAAACAAGAGGGTAAATTGAAAAATATTCAATATTATTTTGCAGAATGTTTTTTAGATGTGTTTTTAATTAAAAGAAATAATATTTATATAACTGATTTTATTCAAATAAGGTCAACAGAACTTAATAGTTTTATAGATAAAGAAAAATGTTTAATAGAAATTGCTAGTAAGCTCAAATAAAATTAACCACCAAGATTTAATACATCAGATAATGAATATAGTCCAGGCTTTGCTCCTGAAGCCCAGTGAGCTGCCCTCAAAGCTCCTGAAGCGAAAATAGATCTGTCAGTTGCTTTATGCGTTAATTCTATTCTTTCCCCATCATTTGCAAAAATTACAGAATGTTCTCCCACAACATCTCCACCTCTTAATACAGCAAAACCAATTTCATCTTCTAACCGTTTTCCAACAAGACCATCTCTGGCAACTGATTTAACTTCAGAAAGATTTCTCTCTCTAACTTTCGCTGCAGAATTGCCAAGCATCAAAGCAGTCCCAGAAGGCGAGTCAATTTTATTTTTATGATGCATTTCAAGTATTTCAATATTCCAATCTAGTCCTAATTTTTGAGTTGCATTTGCAACTAAATCAGATAAAAGTGTTACCCCAATTGAAAAGTTAGCTGAATAAACAATTGGAATTTTTTTTGAAATCTCAAGTAATTCTTGCTCGTTGTCAACACTTAGACCAGTTGTTCCAATTACCATTGCTACATTATTTATACTTGCTGTTCTTGCGTGAAACATAGTTGCTTCAGGTACTGTAAAATCTATTAATACATTTGCTTCATTGAATAGATTTGAGGGATCACTTTTTAAAGTATTTTCTATTTTACTTTTACCTACAAGCAAACCAATATCAACACCTTCTTCTTCTTCACCAGGAAGACATGTAGCATTACTGAGTTTATATTTTGGATTTTCAAGGATTAATCTAATAAGGGTTCTACCCATTCGACCATTACCACCTGGAATGGAAACAGATATTTTTTGCATATTTCACCTAAATTGAAGTTTTTTATAGAGCAATATACATTAAAAGAAAATTACTCAATCATTTTTTTGAACCTATTGGTCTTAGGGCTAATTTTTTCTAAACCAAGTTCTTTAATTTGCTTAAATAATTCTTCTTGTTTTTTCGAAATCCCGACTGGGGTTTCAACATTAATTTCAACATACTGATCCCCTCTAGATCCACCTCTTAAAGCTGGCATTCCCTTACCTTTCATTCTAAGTCTAGTACCGCTTTGTGTACCTGAACTTAAATTCATCTTAGCCTTAGATCCATCAACGCATGGAACTTGAATAGAATTACCAAGAACAGCGTCAATTAATGACACAGGGACTTCTATATAAGTATCTTTACCATCTCTCTGAAATAAAGAATGTTCTTTTATATCAATAAAAATATATAAATCTCCAGGGCTTGAACCTCTTGCTCCAGCTTCTCCTTCTCCAGATAAACGAATACGGGTTCCATTATCTACACCAGCTGGAACATTAACTGAAAGTTTTTTACTTTTATTAACTCTTCCTTGACCTTTACAAGGTCTACAAGGGTCACTTATTGTTTCACCTACTCCAGAACAAGCTGCACAAGTTCTTTCAATTGTAAAAAATCCTTGTTGAGCTCTAACCTTTCCGTGACCACCACACTGATTACATTGCTTAGGCTTTGATCCTTCGTTTGCACCAGAACCTTTACAAGAATCACATTTAGTTGGAACAGTTAATGATATTTCAATTTGATCTCCAGAATATGCTTGTTCTAAAGATACTGACAAATCATACCGGAGATCAGAACCTGTCGAAGCTGAACGTCTTCCTTGTTCACCTCCCATGCCAAACATATCTTCAAATATATCGGAGAAGCCTCCACTTCCAAACCCAGAAAATCCACCAGCAGATCCACCACCAGAACTTTGTGAGAAAGCTGCATGACCATATTGATCGTATGCAGCTCTTTTTTGGGGATCTTTTAATATTTCATAAGATTCTGTAATTTCTCTAAAATTTTCTTCAGCTTTTTTATCTCCAGGGTTTCTGTCTGGATGATATTTCATTGCTAGTTTACGGTACGAAGATTTAATATCACTATCTGATGCTGATTTAGATAAGTCGAGGATATCATAATAATCGCGTGCCATATTCAAACCTTATTTAAGAAATTTTATAAATATAATTAAGAAGCGTCTTTTTTATCTTCATTATCTTTAACTTCTTCAAAATCTGCATCGACAACGTCTTCTTTATTTTCGTTGCTAGTTTCTGAATTTTGTTCACTACCAGTATTTTCTTCAGAATTAGCTTTGTAAGCAGCTTCACCAATTTTCATCATAACTGCAGATAAAGAAGCTGTTTTTTCCTTAATTAATGAAACATCTTCTCCTTCTAGAGCAGTTTTAACTTCTGATACAGATTGTTCAACTTCAGATTTAATATCTGGATCAGCTTTATCTCCTAGATCAGTTAAAGACTTTTCTGCACCATGCACCATTGATTCAGCTTGATTTCTAGCATCAATTGCTTCTCTCTTTACTTTGTCCGTTTCAGCATTATCTTCTGCTTCCTTAACCATTTTTTCAATCTCATTATCGTCAAGACCACCAGAAGCTTGTATAGTTATATTATGAGCTTTTCCTGTAGCTTTATCTTGAGCACTTACATTAACAATACCGTTAGCGTCAATATCAAAAGCCACCTCAATTTGTGGGATACCTCTTGCTGCTGGAGCTATACCTTCGAGATTAAACTCTCCTAAAGATTTATTATCTGAAGCTAATTCTCTTTCACCTTGTGAAACACGAATCGTGACAGCAGATTGATTGTCTTCAGCCGTAGAAAATATTTGTGATTTCTTTGAAGGAATAGTCGTATTCCTATCTATTAACCTAGTAAAAACACCACCTAGGGTTTCTATACCTAATGATAAAGGTGTAACATCTAAAAGAAGAACATCCTTAACGTCGCCCATCAAGACGCCACCTTGAATAGCGGCCCCAGAAGCAACCACTTCATCAGGGTTAACACCTCTATGAGGCTCAGTTTTAAAGAATGATGAAACTGCTTCAATGATTTTTGGCATTCTAGTCATACCACCAACTAAAATTACTTCATCAATATCACTTGCGCTTACGCCAGCGTCTTTTAGTGCTGCTTTACATGGCTCTATACTTTGACTAATTAAATCATCAACCATTGCTTCATATTGTGACCTAGACATTTTAACATTAAGATGTTTTGGACCACTTGCATCAGCTGTTATAAATGGAAGATTTATGTCAGTCTGAGCTGCACTAGAAAGTTCAATTTTAGCCTTCTCTGCTGCCTCTTTCATTCTTTGAAGAGCAAGTTTATCTGTTCTTAAATCAATACCATTCTCTTTTTTAAATTGATCCGCTATAAAATCTATAATTCTTTGGTCAAAATCTTCACCACCAAGAAATGTATCTCCATTAGTTGATTTAACTTCAAAAACACCGTCACCCACTTCAAGGATAGAAACATCAAATGTTCCACCTCCTAAATCATAAACAACTATGGTTCCACTTTCTTTCTTATCTAACCCATAAGCCAAAGCTGCAGCAGTAGGTTCATTTATTATCCTTAAAACTTCTAACCCAGCTATTTTACCTGCATCTTTAGTTGCTTGTCTTTGCGCATCATTAAAATAAGCTGGTACAGTTATTACAGCTTTTTCTACAGTTTCACCCAAATATGCTTCAGCATCTTCTTTTAATTTTCTTAGAATAAAACTAGAGACTTCTGAAGGCGCATATTCTTGACCATTTGCTTCTACCCAAGCATCACCATTTTTTGCAGGAACAATTTTATAAGGAACTAGTTTAGAAAATTTATCTGCGTATTTATCATCATGCCTTCTACCTATTAACCTTTTAATAGCATATAAAGTATTTTCTGGATTTGTTACTGCCTGTCTTTTAGCTGGTTGACCAACCAGTCTTTCATCATCATTTATTCCAACCATTGATGGAGTTGTCCTTGCTCCCTCACTATTTTCAATAATTTTTGGTGATTTTCCATCCATAACAGCTACACATGAATTAGTTGTACCTAAATCAATACCAATAACTTTTGCCATTAATTTTACTCCCGTGATTTAATTAAAATTTTCAAGTAAATATATTTTTATATTTAACTAACTTTATATGGGTTAAATTGTTGAAAAAACAAGATTAAAAATAAAAATTATTTATTTTTTATCATTGTCTTTATCATCAGCTTGTTCAATTTTTTTTGATATTCCAACCATTGCAGGTCTCACTAATCTTTCATATAACAAATATCCATTTTGAGAGACCTCTACGACAACACCTGGTTCACTATTATTAGTAGGGACTTCAAACATAGCTTGATGAAAATTATAGTCAAACTTCTCACCTAAAGGAGATATTTGTTTAATATTATGTCTCTCAAGAGTAGTTACTATTTCTTTTTCAACAATTTCTAATCCAAGTATTAGGTTTGTAATTGGCTCAGGTAGATCATTTTTATCATCCGGAACAGAATCGAGCGCCCTTTTTAAGTTATCAACTGAAGAAACTAAATCTCTTACAAATGAAATATGGCTATATTTTTTAGCTTGCTCTACTTCTTTCAAAGTTCTTTTTCTTATGTTTTCACTTTCTGCCATAGTCCTTAGCAACTGATCTTTCAAATCAGAAATTTGAGCATTTAATGAAATTTTTTCTTCATCAAGGTTAAACTTTTCAGTTAAATCTTCCTGATTATCTAATCCTTCATCTTGTTCATTTTCTTCATCATATTCATTTACTTCTTTTTCAACAATTTCCTCTTCATCTGTTGAATTTGAAGGTTCATTTTTATCAGACAATTAGTTCTCCTAAAGTAAATATGTTTGGGTCAGAAGTAATTATTATATAATCTATTTGCAAGAGGTTAACTATTTAAAAATATAAAATTAGAAATTTTAGAAATTTTCAGCTAATAGTTAATAAATTTATTTTAATATAATGTGGGTACAATTATGTCATCAAGACCGTCAAAAAGAAAAAATAACGAATTAAGAAATATAGAACTCTTTACGAAAGTTTCTCCTTATGCTGAGGGATCGTGTATGGCTAAATTTGGTAATACACATGTTATGTGCACTGCCTCAGTGGACACAAAATTACCTCCATGGTTAAGAAACTCAGGTAAAGGATGGATTACAGCGGAATATGGCATGCTTCCTAGATCAACACATTCAAGAATGGATAGAGAAGTTTCTAAAGGTAAAGCCTCTGGACGAACTCATGAAATTCAAAGACTAATAGGAAGATCTTTAAGGTCAGTTGTAGATTTAAAAAAGTTGAGTGACATTCAAATCAAAATTGATTGCGATGTAATCCAGGCTGATGGGGGTACTAGAACTACAGCAATAACTGGAGCTTGGGTAGCTTTATATGAAGCTATTAATTTCCTTTTAAAAACTGGAAAAATTAATGAAAACCCTATATCAGACCAAGTTGCAGCTATCTCCTGTGGAATTAGAGAAAATGAAGAAATACTTGATCTTGACTACGAAGAAGACTCAGATGCTGAAACAGACGGTAACTTTGTATTAACTGAACAAAATGGAATAGTAGAAATACAAGCTACAGCTGAAAAAAATCCTTTTAATAAACAACAATTTCTTAATCTTTTAGATTTAGCTGAAATAGGAACAAAAAAAATTTTTAAAATTCAAAGAACTGCTTTGGGATTAGAATGAAAGAAAATGAATTCTAGAAACTTTAAAGATAAAAAATTAGTCATTGCAAGTCATAATACTGGAAAAATTAAAGAGATAAAAATTTTATTAGAACCATTAAATATAGATATTATTTCGGCTAAAGATCTTAAAATCACAGAACCCGAAGAAAACGGCTCTTCATTTGAAGAAAATGCACTCATAAAATCTAGTTTTGTATCAAGATTAACTGGTTTACCATGCATATCTGACGATAGCGGTATATGTTTCAGAGATCTTAATGATGAACCTGGTATATATTCAGCAAGATGGGCTGGCAAAGAAAAAAATTTCGAAAATGCAATGTTTAAAATAAATAATGCTCTTACCAATATTATTGAACCTACTTTTAAATGCTATTTTGTATGTTCTCTGTCTTTATGTTGGCCAGACGAATATGATGTAACAGTTACAGGCCAAGTAAACGGAAAGTTCACTTGGCCTCCAAGAGGTGTTAATGGTTTTGGTTATGATCCTATTTTTACTGCTACTGGTTTTGATAAAACGTTTGGTGAATTAGACCCTACCTTCAAACATAGTATTAGCCATAGATCAATAGCATTTAAAAAATTAACAGATATTTGTTTCCCAAGTTTAAAAAATTGAATGCATTAAAACAAATAGGATTAAGCCTATATATTCATTGGCCTTACTGCGAGTCTAAATGCCCTTATTGTGACTTTAACTCCCATAAAATAGAATCTATTGATGAAAATCAATGGATAAAATCTTATAAAAACCAATTATACAAGATGAGGGATGTTTTATTAAAATATGAAGTAGGATTTGATAGACTTGATACAATTTTTTTTGGCGGTGGGACTCCATCTTTAATGCCTTTAAGGATTATTGAAGAAATATTAAATACAGCACATAAAATTTTTAAATTTGATAAAGAAATAGAAATAACCCTAGAAGCTAATCCTGGATCTTCAGAAAGGGAAAAATTTAAAGATCTGAATGACTTAGGTATAAACAGGTTATCTCTTGGAGTTCAATCTTTGAATGATAAAAATTTATCTTTTCTTGGACGAAAACATAACTATAAAGATGCAACTTTGGCTTTAGAAATAGCTATCAAAACTTTCAATAATATTTCTGTTGATTTAATTTATGGATTAGCTGATCAAACTATAAATGAATGGAACCTTGAATTAGAATCATTTTTAAATACTTTTGATATTAATCATCTATCTGTTTATCAATTGACAATTGAAGAGGGAACAAGATTTTATACAGATTTTAAGAAAGGAATTTTAAAAACTATTAGTGATAATCTTTCAGCTGATTATTATGAACTAACAGACAATATCCTTAACAACAATAATTATTCAAAATATGAAGTATCTAATCATTCAAAAAAAGGATTTCAAAGTAAACATAATTTAAATTACTGGCATTCTGGAAATTGGATTGGAATTGGTCCTGGAGCATTTAGTCGGTTATGGTCATCAAATCAAATTAATAAAAGATTTGAAATTGAGAACTATAAGAGCCCTAAAACATGGTTATTAAAAAATTTAAAAAACTCACAGTTTAAAAATTTAAACTTTATAGATAATAATGAAACTAATATAGATTTATTGATTATGGGGTTGAGACTAGTCAAAGGTATACAAATCAATAATCTCTTGGATAAAAGTATTACTAATAATAATAAAATATTAGAGTTAAAGGATAATAAGATAATTAATATAAATAATGGAATTATAAAAGTTAATAAACAACACTTGATAAAATTAAATGGGATTCTTAAGCATCTAATTTATTAGATTATTATTTAACTTAAACATCCTTTTACTTTCTTGATTTTTCCCAATTTTTCAATCTCCATTACAGATATTGACTTTTTTACAAAACCATTTTCTTTAAATTTAAATCCTGTTACTAAACCTTCTATTCCTTTTAAATATTCATTAATTGATTTTTTTTGTTTTAAAAAATTAATTGCTAAAATACCTGAATCAAATGAAATTCTAGAAAAATAATCATCCTCGTTATTCCATGTCTTTTTCCATAAAATATTTAGATCCTTTCTATTTTTGTTTAATATTATTGGGAACCATGATCTTTCTAAAGATGGTTCATTTTTGATTTCATTAATATTGAATTTTTCAGTTCCTAAAATTTGAACTTTTGATGAATCTACATCATAATATGCTAGAAGAGGCGAAATCTCTAATATAAAATTTTTGTTTCCACTGATAAAAATCGCATCAAATTTAGAAAAATTACCAATTTTATTTTTAGAATTATACGCTAAAAATCTTTTTAAAATTGATGCTAAATTTGGCTTATTACTCATTTCAAAAGTAGAAAGAATTAGTTTTTGTAAAGAGGTATTTTTTTTAGAATTTATTATAGTGGATGATCTATCCAAAATAACTTTCCCATATAAATCGTCAGGAACTATTACACCAAAATTCTTATAGTTCTTTGATAAAGCACAAGAAAGAACGCTATCAACTTGTTCTTCAGGGGAAAACCCAAGTGACCAAACGTTTTTTTCTATTATACCAATATTATTAGTAAAAGCGAACATTGGTATTGATTTTTCTATTATATATGGTTTTATTTTTCTAGCAGACGAAGCTGTAAAAGGTCCTAATATTAATTTAGGTTTAATTTCTTTTACTATTTTTTTAATTTCTTCTATAGAAAATGATGTGCCTGTATCAAAGTAAATAGTTTTTATCTCATTCGATCCAAAATTTAATACACTTAAGTCTATCCCTTCTCTTATTTTTTTTCCAAATTTTGAATAAGGGCCTGTAAATGGTAAAAAAACTAATATTTTTTTTGTATCAAAAACATTTAATTTTTCATCAAAATTTAGTGTGTAGTTAATAATATTTTTACTTTTATCATTTAGATCATCTGTTAAATTTAGATTTTTACTTTCTAAACTAGGGTTTTTTTTAAGCATTTTAAATACAGCAGTTAATGCTGTATTAGTTTTTTCATTAACTTTTTTATTAAAATCATCTCTTCCTTCAAGAAGTCTTTCATTACGAAATTCAAATATTACATCACTACTATTTAAGTCATTTAACTTTAATGTATTCAGCGGATCTAAATTTTTCTTTATTACTTTAGTGTCAGTATTTAAATAATTGTTTTGGTAGACCTTCGAGATATTTTTTTTTATAATTGTGTTAAGAGATGTTTTTTTATTTTTTGATATAATATCTTGATTAATTAATCTAGTTTTTATGTTTTGAGTTGAATTACACGAACTTACAAAAATCAAAAGAATTAGCAATAAGAAGAAATCATATTTTATTTTTAAACTAGTCATAAAAACCTACTTTATTTTATATTAAGGTATTATATTGGAAAAATTAAGTAAAGCAGATCTAATTTCTTCAAACGATGAAGTAAATAAATATAAAGATGGATGCTTATACCTAATTGCAACACCTATTGGTAACTTTGATGATATTACTTTGAGGGCTTTAAAAGTTCTCAACTTTGTTGACTTTATCGTTTGTGAAGATACTAGAAAAACTTCAAAACTATTATCCGCTTTAAAAGTTAATTATAAAAAACTTATTTCTTACAACGATCATAATGCATCACAAAAGCGACCATACATTATAAATCATCTTTTACTCAAAAAATCTGTGGGTCTAGTAAGTGATGCTGGTACTCCCTTAATATCTGACCCTGGATATAAATTAGTTAAAGAATGCTATTCTAAGAACATACCTATAACACATTTACCTGGTCCTTCCTCAGTAATAAATGCGCTTGTTTTGTCAAATCTTCCATCAGATCAATTTTTCTTTGGTGGTTTTCTTCCGTCTAATAAAAGTAGTAAACAAAAAAAGCTTCTTCTTACAAAATATAATCACATGACAGGTGTCTGGTTTGAAACATGTATAAGACTATTAAGTACAGTAAAAATAATGTTAAAAGTTTATGGTAATAGAAATATTTCTATAATGAGAGAATTAACAAAGACATATGAAGAAATTTTGATAAGTGACTTAGAAAATATTAGTTCTATCATTTTAGAACGAATAGAAAAAAATAATCCTTTAAGGGGTGAGTTAGTTATAGTGATAGAAGGTTATAAACCTAGTGAAGATATTGACTTAGAAAGTATAAAGAATAATATTGAGGAAAGACTTATAGATTTTTCATTAAGAGATACTGTTAATATGATTGTGGCAGAAACAGGTTTATCTAAAAAAGTAGTTTATAATGAAGCTATTGAAATAAATAATAAAAAAAG
>CAZFKZ010000031.1:0-22813 GCA_964519035.1 uncultured Rhodobacterales bacterium
AACTCTAATGAGATAGCTATATTAGTCGCTTTTGCTTTTCTTATTGCAGGAATTGTAAAAGGGGTCATAGGTATAGGGCTTCCAACTACTGCAATAACGATTATGACTTTTTTTATCTCACCTTTGATGGCTTTAGGTCTAAATTTAATACCAATGACTGTCTCAAATATATGGCAGTTTAGTAAAGCAGATGATCCCAAAAAGCTTGTGTATGATTATAAATATTTTGCACTTTTTTTAGTACTGTTTATCCTGACTACCGCATTTTATGCTAAGGATTTTGGAGATAATATTGTCAGGCTAATCTTTGCTTTTGCAGTCTTTATGTTCGTTGGTATAAATTTTCTTGGCTTTACTTTTAAGATGCAACCTCAGCATGATAGGTTCTGGCAAAGTGGACTTGGGGCTATAGGTGGTTTAATTGGAGGAGTTGCTTCAATATGGGCAGTGCCAGTTACAATGTACTTATTGATGAAAAATGCCACTCCTAAACATTTTGTTGATGTAAGTGGTTTTTTAATCATGACTGGTTGTGTACCAGTCTCTGTAGGTTATATAGCTACTGGAGTTTTTCAACCTGACATGTTTATATATGGAGCTCTTGGTTCTGTTACCGCAGTAATTGGATTTCAATTTGGCGCTAAATTAAGAGATAAAATTAATCCTCAAACGTTTAAAAATTTACTTCTTATTTTCTTCAGTTTAGCTGCTTTTAAAATGATTATTCAATCATTAATAGAGTTAGATATGTTTTCAAATATCTAAAAAAATTAATTATATTTTTTAAATTTTTTTTATATAATTCTTATTTCAACTTGAGATAAATCACCAACATTATAGACTATATGATCACCAATTATAGGTGCCCGAGTTTTAATTACACTTCCAGTTATTATAACACTATTATTAGGAATAACTCTACCTTGTGAAATTAACAAATTTGCAACCCAAGAAAGAGATTCTAATGGATTTGCATCATTTATTAATGCGTCTTGAGGCGTTTCATTATTCCAATAGAGTTTAGACTTAAGTGTTTCAAGATTTAGATTTTCCCAATTAGGAAGTTCTTCACCAAGAACAATCCCAGAGCACCATGCGTTATCTGTTATCATCGTTAGTGCATCTATATTAGAATAATCGGCACCTCTATCAATTATTAATTCAAAAGCTGGAGAGAGACATTTTATATATTTTCTTATATTATTGGAATCAAGTAATCCCATTTCAGAATTTAATTCATGTGACAATGTAACAGCAATTTCAAACTCCAACCCTAAACCATGAAATTTATTTAACTGGAAAGTAGAAGGGCTAGATTTTATTTCATTATTAAAAATCCCACCTGCAATAGGATGATCTATTCCACATAAGTCTTGCTGAATTTTTGACGCTAAAGCAATCTTAAAACCTCCTAACTCACCTCTGCCAGATTTTTTTTGAAAAAGTATTTGTGCTTTGTAAGCTTCATCAATATTTGAAGGTTTTAGAGTTTCTGGTAAATTTTTGAAGACTTCATTATTTTGATGTTGGTTTAACATATGTTCCACAATTTCATCTATTTTACTCATCGTTTAACCTCCTTGTAATTAATAAAATATATTAGCAAATTTTTTCTATTATTAAATAGTCTTGTTTGATAATATTAATTCAGAGGAAATAGATTGGATAATCAAATAAATAAAATAAGAATTGAAGTAGAACAGTGGTTAACTGAATTCAATAACGCTATATCCCTTAACCTAAGTAAGAAAGATGCTTTTGATTCATTATCAAGTTTATTTATCAGCGATAGTCATTGGAGAGATTTATTAAGCCTTACTTGGAAAATTCAGACATTTTCAGGAAAAGAAAATATTATTGAAAATATATATAAATGTATTTTAGATGTGAAAGCTAAAAAGTTTTCTATTGATTCAACTAGAACACAACCCCGAGAAGTCATAAGAGCAGATAAAACAGCTATTGAAGTTATTCTTAGTTTTGAAACTATTCATGGTAATTGTGAGGGTATTGTAAGGCTTATTAAAGAAGATAAGTTACCACAAAAACTGAAAGCTTGGAATTTTTTAACAGCTCTTAATGAACTTCATGTTAAAGATAATAAAAATTCAAACTTATATGTAAAAGATCTCAAAGGTCCAAATTGGCAAGATTTAAGAAATGAAGATACATCATATAAAACTAGAGACCCTGAAGTAATTGTTGTTGGTTGTGGGCAGGCTGGTTTATCAATTGCTGCTAGGTTGAGACAACAGAATATAGATACATTAGTGGTAGATAAGCATGAAAGAATTGGAGATAATTGGCGTAAAAGATATCATTCTCTTAAATTACATAATCAAGTACATGTAAATCACTTACCATATATGCCTTTCCCTTCTACATGGCCAACATATTTACCCAAAGATAAATTAGCTGGTTGGTTTGAATATTATGCTGAAAGTATGGAGTTAAACGTTTGGACTAATACTACATTTTTAGATGCTAATTATTGTAATAAGGAAGAAAAATGGGACGCAAGACTAAAGTTATCTGATGGCAGTATTAGGATAATGAATCCTAAACATATAATAATGGCTATTGGAGTTAGTTCAGTTCCTAATAGAGTTGAAATACCAGGTATTGAAAACTTTAAACGTAAAGTAATTCATTCTGTAGATTATAAAAATGGAATAAAATATAATGGAAAAAATGTCATAGTTTTGGGAACGGGAACAAGTGCTCACGATGTTGCACAAGATTTGTGTGTTCATGGTGCAAATGTTACCATTGTTCAACGTTCTCCATCTATGGTTGTTAATGTCGAACCAAGCGCTCAATTACCTTATTTACTTTATAGCGAAGGCCCTAATACCGAAGACTGTGATTTAATTACAATAACTAGTCCTTTAGCAGTTATGAAAAAAACTCATCAAATACTTACCAAAAAAACTAGGGATATTGATAAAAAATTACTACATAACTTAGAAAAAGTTGGTTTTAAACTTGAGTATGGAGAAGATGAAAGTGGCTGGCAATTCAAATACTTAACTAGAGGGGGTGGGTATTATTTTAACGTGGGTGCATCTGATTTAATAGCTGATAAAAAAATCAAGGTCATCCAATATTCAGATATATCTGATTTTAATTCAATGGGGTTAAAATTACAAAATGGTGATGAAATCTTAGCAGATTTAATTGTTATGGCTACTGGATATAAAGGACAGGGTTATATGGTTGAAAAGCTTTTCGGTAAAGCTGTTAATGATAAGATTGGCCCAATATGGGGTTTTGATAAACAAACCCAAGAATTAAGAAATATGTGGATGAAAACCAAGCAACCCGGATTGTGGTTTCATGCTGGAAGTTTAGCCCAATGTAGAATATTTTCTAAATTTTTAGCTCTTCAAATAAAGGCAGTTCAAAAAGGTCTTATCAGTCACAACTAATAATTACGTTATGGTCTGATTTTTACTCCAGTGTTTTTTTCATATGTAAGAGCGACTTTACTCATGTCTGCATTCTCTCCATATTCGTTTATTGTATCATTCAATAGTTTTTGAGATAAGTTTCCAAGTGGAACTTCTACTTCATTTAACTGGGCTATTTTAATGGCCACACCTGCATCTTTCTTCATAAGACCAGTGCTGAATCCTTGAAACATTTTCCCAGAAAGTATGTTATCTGGTAGAGTGATTTCTGTTGCATAATTTCTTCCAGAACTTTTTTGTATAATCTCCACTGCTTTTTGTGGATCAACACCATCTTTTACAAGCATTGAAATGACTTCATAAGTAGCCATTCTACAAATTAAGTTTAGTAAATTATTCCCAGCCTTAATTGAGTGTCCAGAACCAATTTCACCAGCATAAAATATATTTGAGCTAATATTGTCCATCATAGGCTTAATTGTTGTAAATTGGTTTTTTGTTCCACCAATCATTATTGCTATAGTACCTTTATTTGCTCCCTTTGGACCACCACTGACAGGTGCATCTATAAAATTAATATCTTTTTTAATTAATAATTTTGCAATTTTTCTAGTTACCTCTGGTTCACCAGTAGTCATGTCAATTATGTATGAATTGTTTTTAGCAGAATGAACTATTCCATTTTCTCCATTTATAACATCGTCAACAATTAAGCTATTGGGGAGGCATAGAAATATTCGAGATGTTTCAGATGCTACTGAAGATGGTGTTGAACATTCTACAGCTCCATTAGAAACAAAATAATTTAAGTTATCCTTATTTAAATCATAAACATAAAGTTTATATTTTTTTATTAACCTTTCAGCTAATGGTCTTCCCATATTACCTAAACCAATAAAACCAACTTTTTCCATATCAATACCTTTTATAATTTATCTAATTTAATAATTTTTAAGAAAAAGTGCCTTCTATGTTTTTAATAAAACAATTCCTTGATTTAATACTTTTATACCAATTTTGGAAATGAGTTAGCTCTGGTCTCTCTATAGGTAAAGAGTTATATCTATATGAAGCAACGCCTAAAACAATGTCTGCCATACCAAATGTGTTCTTAATAAAGAAATCACGTCCTTCTAAAAAATCATTTAAAATTAAAAATTTATTATTTAGTAAATTAATATTTTTATTTATTAAATCATGATTCCTGTCTTCTGGAGAAGTTCTAATTAGTCCCCAAAACACAGGTGTCATGTTGATTTGTAAATCTGTCGATTGAAATTCCATCCATTGATCAGCAATAGCTATATCATCACTCTTCGTCATTTTATAAAAATCAGAATACTTTCGAAATAGGTGTCGTACAATACTATTAGATTGAGATATAATTACCCCGTTATCATTAATGGTGGGAACAATTAATTGCGGGTTAATTTGTTCATAATTTTTTACATTAACATGTCCAATTTTGCCATTTTCTTCATACCATTTAAATTTAAGATTTAACTCGCATAAAGCCCACGAAACTTTTTGAACATTTATAGATGTTTTTCTTCCATATAATTCAATCAATTGATTTTCCTTTATTTCATTATGGATAATTGTGTTGATGTTAAATTATGAACAACAATGGAGTTTCTATCAATTAATTGTGCAACTCTTGGGCCTATTTCATTCATCCAATCTTTACTTTCATATACCGCTTTATATAACTTTTCTTTGTGGTCTTTATTTTCAAAACGCCTAATCCAAACGTATGTATTTCCTTTAGTTTCAGAATTCATAGTCCTTTCTCCATTTTGAACAGAAAATTCATCAGAGCTGTCCATTACAAAACTCCCATGTATAACCATACCTTTTTTTACTTGATAAGGAATTATTGTATCTTCCATAAATGTTAACCATTCTTCCATTTTTCCTGGTAAAACTTGATATATTCTTAGTTCAAAAAAAGCACTCATAAAAAAACTCCATCTAACTTGTTAATCAAAAACGTAAGATTATATTATATAATTAAATTTAATTGTACAAATTTTCATGCTTAAAAAATTCTTTTAAATTAAGATATTGTGTCTAATTTCAAACTATATATTATTTATTAAAGTAATTTCTTAAGGATAAAAAAATGGATTATAATTCTGGATGTTTTGTTGGTCGTGTTTGGGACCAAAGTCAAAATGGTCCATGCTTAGTTTACCTAAGAGATGGAGACGTTTATGATATAACTTCGTCAACAATTCCAACAATGAGAGATCTCTTAGAACTTAATAATATAGATGAGTATCTAAAAGGGTTTGAAGGTAAAAGATTAATCTCAATTAATGATTTATTGTCGTTAAGTTTAAAAAAAGAAAACTCCCAATTCTCACTATTAGCCCCTTGTGATTTTCAAGCAATTAAAGCATGTGGTGTAACTTTTGCTAAATCAATGGTTGAACGTGTTATTGAAGAAAGATCAGCAGGAGACCCAAAACAAGCAGAAACATTAAGAAACCAAATTGGTAAATTAATTGGTGATAATCTTAAAAATATAGTTCCTGGATCTGAAAATGCATTAGAAGTCAAGAAAACGCTTATAAAGGAAGGTCTTTGGTCTCAATACTTAGAAGTTGGAATAGGAAAAGATGCCGAGGTTTTCACTAAAGCTCAAACTTTATCATCAGTAGGTTTTGGTTCTGAAGTTGGCCTACATCCTATATCTAGTTGGAATAACCCCGAACCTGAAATAGTGTTGGCTATAAATAGTAAAGGAAAAATTAAAGGTGCTACGTTAGGTAATGATGTAAACCTTAGAGATGTCGAAGGTAGATCTGCACTTCTTTTAGGAAAAGCGAAAGATAATAATGCTTCCTGCTCAATTGGGCCATTTATTAGAATTTTTGACAAAAGCTATACTATTGATGAGATGAAATCAGCTGCTATTTCTCTTAAAGTTGAGGGTTTAGATGGATATGTTTTAAATGGCTCAAGTCTTATGTCTGAAATAAGTCGAGATCCTGAAGATTTAGTAAACCAAACTTTTGGTGACCATCATCAATATCCAGATGGCTTCATGTTGTTTTTAGGGACTTTGTTTGCCCCAACTGAAGATAGAGATATATCTGGAGAAGGCTTTACACATAAAGTTGGAGACAAGGTTACAATATCAGAGCCATATTTAGGCGAGTTAATTAATTATGTAAATTTATCAACAAAATGTCCTAAATGGGAATTTGGCATATCTGCAATGTTTAAAAACTTAAGCAACAGAGGTCTGCTATAAGCTGTTTTAGAAAGTAAATAATGAAAGAGTTAATTAAAGGATCTTTGTCAGGCATTAAAGTACTTGATTTTTCAACTTTGTTACCTGGCCCTCTTGCCACTCTATTTTTGGCTGAAACAGGTGCTGAAGTTATTAAAATAGAAAAGCCATTTTCTGGAGATGAGATGAGATCATCTGATCCAAAATGGGGTGATCAAAGTCTTTCATTTTCTTTGCTCAATAGAGGTAAAAAAAGCATAAGCATAGATCTGAAAGATGCCAAAGCTAAGGAAAATATTTGGCCTTTATTAAAAGAAGCCGATATAATTGTAGAGCAGTTTAGACCTGGTGTTATGAAAAGATTAGGTCTGGATTATGATTCAGTTTGTAGAGTTAACAAAAAAATAATCTACGTATCTATCACTGGATATGGACAAAATGGCCCTAAAAACCAAGTCGCTGGTCATGATTTAAATTATATTAGTAATACAGGTTTATTAAGCTTAAGTATGGGACAAGGTAACGATACAGTTGTACCTCCCGCACTTATTGCTGATATCGCTGGTGGTTCTTATCCTGCAGTTATTAATATTTTGTTAGCACTTAGAAATAGAGATAAAAATAATTTAGGTTCTTTTATTGATATATCTATGTCAGATAATCTTTTTCCATTTATGTTTTGGGGTTTAGGATCTGGTTTCTATAAGAGTAATTGGCCTGGAAATTCAGACTCTATTTTATCAGGTGGTTCTCCAAGATATAATATATACAAAACTAGTGATAATGGTTATTTGGCTGCAGCACCACTTGAGGATCGTTTTTGGAGTAAATTTTGTGAAGCCATAAATTTATCAGAAAAATATATTTCTAAAAACTCTAATCCCATAGAAGTTATTCAAGAAGTTAGAAAATTAATTTATTTAAAAACAAAGAGTGAATGGAAAATAATTTTTTCTAATTATGACTGTTGTTGTTCAATCGTCCAATCTATGGAAGAAGCAATAAATGACAATCATTTTAAAGTAAGAGAAGTTTTTTCGAGGAGTTTAGTTAGTAATAATGGACAGAAAATTCCTGCGTTACCAATTCCAATTAATAATCAGTTTAGAAATGATGAAATAATTGATAAAGCTCCTGATTTAGGATTTAATAATAAAGATTTTTTTAATTAATTTGACCTTATTTTAACATCTTGTCAGAATAATTAATAAATTAATATATATGACATAGTTTTTATAGAACGGAGGTTGATTATGAAAAGATTAAATGACCTAGAATCTTATTGGATGCCCTTTACTGCTAATCGTGATTTTAAAAAAGATCCTAGAATGGTAGTTTCAGCAAATGGTATGTATTACAAAAGTGATGCTGGTAAAGATATAATGGATAGCGCCGCTGGATTGTGGTGTGTTAATGCAGGGCATAATAGACCCGAAATAACAGCAGCTATTTCAGAACAAGCATCTGTTTTAGATTTTGCTCCAAGCTTTCAGTATGGCCATCCAAAAGCGTTTGAACTGGCTAGTAGAGTAGCAGAACTTTTCCCCAAAGGACTTGATCATGTTTTTTTTACAAATTCAGGATCTGAGGCTGTTGATAGTGCTTTAAAAATTGCTCTAGCTTATCACCGTGCAAGAGGTAAAGGTACTAAAACTAGATTAATTGGTCGTGAAAGAGGGTATCATGGCGTAGGATTTGGTGGTATTTCTGTTGGAGGTATGCCTAGAAATAGACAGTATTTCGGTTCATTGTTAACTGGAGTTGATCACATAGCTCATACTCACCTTCCCGAAAAAAACAGTTTTTCTAAAGGTTCTCCAGAACATGGAGATTATTTAGCTGATACTTTAGAAAATATAGTATCACTTCATGACGCTTCAAATATTGCAGCTGTAATCGTAGAACCAGTTGCAGGTTCAACTGGAGTTCTTCCACCTCCAAAAAATTATTTAAAAAGATTAAGGGAAATTTGTACTAAGCACGATATTTTATTAATTTTTGATGAAGTTATAACAGGTTTTGGTAGACTTGGAACAGCCACAGCTTCTGAGTTTTTTGGTGTAACTCCTGATATTATTTCATGTGCAAAAGCTATAACTAACGGTATAATACCGATGGGAGCTGCCGTAGTCTCTAGTAAAATATATGAAACTATGATGGATGAAGCCGATATGCCAATTGAGCTTTTTCATGGCTACACTTATTCTGGTCACCCAATAGCTTCAGCTGCTGGATTAGCTTCTTTGGATATTTACAGAGATGAAGATTTATTTAACAAAGGAGCAAAGACTGCAAAATATCTAGAAAATGTAGTGCATCAGTTAAAGGATGACAAAAATGTAATTGATATAAGAAACCTTGGAATGGTAGCTGCTATAGAAATTGCACCTAGGCCTGGAGCTGTTGGAGCAAGAGGTTATGAAGCTATGAAAAAGGCATGGCATAAAGGTTTGATGTTAAGAGTTACTGGTGATTCGTTAGCTTTTTCACCACCTTTAATTGCTGAAAATCACGATATTGATAAGATTTTTGAAATTGTTCAATCAGTGCTTAAAGAATTAGACTAAGTGTTTAAGGCTATTTATTGGTACTTTGATATAAACATTCCCATTATCTTCAGCTGGAGGCAAATGACCTGCATTCATATTAACCTGAATGGAAGGAATTATTAATTGAGGCATATTTAAAGTTTTGTCTCTAGTTTCTCTAATTTTTACAAACTCGTTTTCACTAATTTCGTCATTAATATGAATATTATGCTTCTTTTGATCTTTTATTGAAGTTTCCCAAGTAACGTTTCTCGTATCTGGCGGATAATCGTGACATATAAATAGTCTTGTTTCATCAGGATAGGAAAGTATTTTTTTAATAGATCTAAAAAGGGTGCGTGCATCACCTCCTGGAAAATCAGCTCTCGCACTTCCCAAGTCAGGCATAAATAAAGTGTCTCCTACAAAAATAACATCATCAACTACATGAGCGGTACATGCAGGTGTATGACCAGGAGTATAATGAACTTTGCATTTTATTTCTCCAATTTTATATTCATCTTCATCTTGAAATAGATAATCAAATTGACTACCATCCCTTTGGAATTCAGTACCTGCATTAAAGGTCTTTCCAAATAAATTTTGAACTTCTGATATTTTTGCAGAAATACCAATTTTACCACCAAGCTGTTTTTGGATATAAGGTGATGCAGAAAGATGATCAGCATGAACGTGAGTTTCAATTAACCACTCAACAGTCAGGTTGTTATCTTTAACAAAATCTATAATTTTGTCAGCATTTATATAATCCATAGAACCTGATGAAAAATCAAAATCAAGAACACTATCTATAATAGCGCATTTCTGTGAAGAAATATCACTTGCAACATAACTTATTGTTCCAGTTTTTTTATCATAAAAACCTTTCACTGATAATGATTTGTTTGAATTAGTACTTTTCATTTAATCTCTCTGCTATTTATCCTATAATTTAGGTATTGGTCTCTTAGTTTCTTCGTTTGACATTAAAATAGCTTCTAAACTTTTTGCAATTTCAGATAATTGAGCATCTCTTCCTGCAGGTGCTATTAATTGTATACCAAACGGCATGTTTTTGTGATCTAAACCACATGGTAGTGCCCATGCACATGGAATTGCCATAGTACTAGCGTAACTCAAAGCTAACCAACGCATGTAAGTAGGCATTTTTTCTCCATTAATTTCGTCAATAAATAACTGATCATGTGGAAAAGGTGAGACTGATGCCGCTGGACATATTAAAACATCATAATCATTAAAAAAAGTTCTAAAACTTTTATAAATCTTAGTTTGCATTGTATGGGCCCATGAGACGTCTGCTAAACTATATTTCAGACCTCTTTCTACATTATCAATAACATTTGGACTTAATATATCCCTATTATTGTCAAACCTTTCTTTGTGGGAAGCTACATAGTTAAATCCACGTATAACTTCAAAACAATTATGAATATCTAAAAAATCAGGTTGATCTAATTGGGATTTATTAAAATTATTTTTAAAGACATCTAATTTTTTAAGAAAAGTAGATTTAATTCCATTGTCGACTGGTGCGCAACCAAGATCAGGCGAAAATGCCATTTTGACACTAGATAAATCTGCCCCTATTAACGTATCGGGCATTGATAGTGAATCTAAACTTGAAAAAGGATCATTTTGATCAAAATTAATCTGCGCTTGTAAAAGCAGATAAGCATCATCTACGCTTCTTCCCATAGGACCTTCTACAGAAAAGGGATTTAATGAAACTGCAGATTTAGTTGAAGGGACTAATCCTGGAGACGGTCTATAACCTGTTACTCCACAAAACCCTGCGGGTGTTCTTAAACTTCCTCCATAGTCAGTTCCGCTTGCAAGTGGCATCATGTTTGTAGCTAGTGCCGCAGCGCTGCCACCAGATGATCCAGCGGGTGTTTTTTCTAAGTCGAAGGGGTTACAAGTTGCGCCATACACAAAGTTTTTAGTATTAGCCCCAGCTCCAAATTCAGGAGTATTAGTCTTACAAAAAATGATAGCACCTTGGTCTCTAATACTTTCTACGACGCTATCATCTTCATCAGGAATTCTATTTTCATATAATTTTGAACCTGAAGTAGATCTTAATCCTTTAACTAAATTAAGATCTTTTATTCCAACAGGAATTCCATGAAGCATTCCTAATTCATTTCCAGACATAACATCATCTTCGGATTTCTCAGCACTCTTCATGACTGCATCATGATCAATTGCAACTACAGCATTTATTGAGGGGTTAACTTTATCAATTTGTTCAATACAACTTTTGGCAAGTTCAATTGGAGATAACTTTTTATTTCCTATCAGCTTTCTTGCTTCTGTAGCGCTTAATTCAAATGGATGGGTCAATTTCTTATTCTCCTGTAAATTAATATAGTCACATTTTAAGATTTATGAGTAAAGAATTTTAGATAAAATAGTTAATAATTTCTTAGCTTGAATTGTTAGAAAAATGATGATAGAAAATTCGTAATGATAATCATTATCAAAAATTATATTATATACTGGAATAAAAATGAATTCTATACACCGGCTAAGAAATTATGGATTAAGACCTACTAGACAAAGAATAATGATAGCAGATATTTTATTAAATGGACCCAATAGACACTTCAATGCAGAAACTCTTTTAAATGACATTGAAAAATCTGGTGGGCATATGGCTTTAGCTACAATCTATAATTGTTTAAATAATTTTAAAACTGTTGGCTTAATAAAACAAATTGAAACACAAGGTGAAACTGCAGTGTTTGATACAAATGTAAAGCCACATCATCATTTTCTTAATGAAGAAAATGGTGAATTAATAGATATAGACCCTGTAGAATTGAAACTCAAAAAATTACCTAAAACGCCAGACGGATACGAAATTAAAGGGTTTGAAGTAATAGTAAGGTTACAAAAAAGTACTTAATAAAATTTTATAAATGTAATATCATTAATTAGATTTCATTTAATTTGCTTGTTTTTTTTAAATTCATACTTATAAAATTCAATTGGTTAATTTTTTATATTGCGTAAAATCAATGAATAAAAATACTTTAAATAATAATTCTTATAATCAAACTGATTATAGTCATATTCATTTTAAATTAAAAAAAGTTGGTTTACGTCCAACTAAACAAAGAACATTTGTTGCTAGCTTATTATTGAATGGTGTTAATAGGCATTTTACAGCTGAAGCTTTGCAAGCTGAGGTATCTCAGTCTGGAATTACTATGGCTATAGGTACAATATACAATTGTCTAAATAACTTTGTTAAATGTGGTTTAATCAAACATGTTGAAACCAATTGTGAAATGACAATATTTGATACAAATGTTGAAAATCACTATCATTTTCTTGATGAAGAAACTGGTAATCTAACAGATATAAATGCTTTTGATATAAAGCTTAACAAGTTACCCGCTATACCAGAAGGCTTTAATAATTCTGGGTTAGATATAATTATTAAAATAAAGAAAATAAATAAATAAATTTACTTTGAAATCATTCTAAACAGCTTGACAGCATTAAATATAATTTATAGTTTCTAATCATTAAATTAAGCAATATGACAGTTTAGAAAATGAAAGGAATTTTTTATGGATGACGTCAGTAAGTGTCCTGTAATGCATGGTTCTGCAACAACCAATAACGGTATTAGTACATCAAATCGCGATTGGTGGCCAAATCAATTAAATTTAAATATTCTTCATCAACATGATAAAAGATCTAACCCAATGGGTTTAGATTTTGATTATCGTGAAGAGTTTAAAAAAATTGATTATCAAGCACTTAAGAAAGACTTAAATGACTTAATGACTGATACTCAAGAATGGTGGCCGGCAGATTATGGTCATTATGGACCTTTTTTTATTCGTATGACTTGGCATGCTGCAGGTACATATAGAACAAGTGATGGACGAGGAGGAGGAGGTACAGGCGATCAACGTTTTGCACCTTTAAATAGTTGGCCAGATAATGGAAATTTAGACAAAGCTAGAAGGTTGCTTTGGCCAATCAAACAAAAATATGGAAATAAAATTAGCTGGGCTGATTTATTTATATTAACGGGTAATGTGGCAATTGAATCTATGGGTGGAAAAACTTTTGGATTTAGCGGTGGACGTGCTGATATATGGTCACCACCTGAAGATATTTATTGGGGTAAAGAAAGTGAATGGCTTGATAATGAGCGTTATACTGGAGAACGTGAATTAGAAATGCCACTTGGTGCTGTCCAAATGGGTTTGATTTATGTGAATCCTCAAGGACCAGATGGTGTGCCTGATCCTTTAGCAAGTGCAAAAGATATTAGAGAAACATTCGCCCGTATGGCGATGAATGACGAAGAAACTGTAGCATTAACTGCTGGTGGTCATACTTTTGGAAAAGCACATGGAGCTTCGGATCCTGACAAATATGTTGGTGCTGAACCTGAAGGTGCACCAATAGAGCAAATGGGATTAGGATGGTCAAACTCTTATGCTTCAGGTGTAGGTAGAGATACTATCACAAGTGGTATTGAAGGAGCTTGGACAGCAAATCCTATTAAGTGGGATAATGGATACTTTGATTTATTGTTGGGCTATGAATGGGAACTTGTTAAAAGTCCAGCAGGAGCTCATCAATGGCATGCAATCAATCCAAAAGAAGAAGATCTTGCTCCTGATGCTCAAGATTCTGCAATCAAGGTGCCTACTATGATGACGACCGCAGATATGGCTATGCGCGAAGATCCTGCTTATAAGGTGATTTCTAAACGATTTCATGAAAATCCAGACCAGTTTCAAGACGCATTTGCAAGAGCTTGGTTTAAATTATTACACAGAGATATGGGGCCTAAAACTAGATATCTAGGACCAGAAGTGCCAGATGAAGAACTGATTTGGCAAGATCCCGTTCCAGCTGGAAATAAAAGCTACGATGTTTCATCCGTTAAAAAACTTATAAAAGAGAGTAATATTACAGTTCAAGAAATGGTGGAAACTGCTTGGGCCAGCGCTTCAACGTATAGAGGTACTGATATGAGAGGTGGTGCAAATGGTGCTCGGATCCGTTTAGAGCCCCAAAAAAGTTGGGAAGTAAACAAGCCAAATCAACTATCAAAAGTTTTAAACGTTTATGAAGATATCTCATCTAAAACCGGAGCATCCGTTGCTGACGTTATTGTTTTAGCTGGTAATGTTGGTATAGAGGATGCCTCAGGTGAAACACTTTCTTTTACGCCTGGACGAGGTGATGCCACTCAAGAGCAGACAGATGTTGACTCATTTTCAGTGCTTGAGCCAGTTGTAGATGGATTTAGAAATTTCCAAAAACAAGATTATGGAATTAGCCCGGAAGAAATGATGCTTGATAAAGCTCAAATTATGGGTCTTACAGCTCCAGAAATGACAGTTTTAGTTGGTGGTATGAGATCATTAGGAATTACTTCAGATGGTCATGGTATATTTACCGAAACAGCAGGTAAACTAACTAACGATTTTTTTGTTAAACTTTTGGATATGTCTGTAGAATGGAAACCTACAGGTAGTAATTCTTATGAAGCAACTGATAGAGTAACTTCAAAAAAACTAAGAACAGCAACTCGTGTTGATCTTGCTTTTGGATCAAACTCACAGTTGAGAGCTATTGCAGAGGTTTATGCTTGTAGTGACTCATCAAAAAAATTCTTAAATGATTTTATTTCTGCTTGGAATAAAGTAATGAATCTTGACAGGTTTGACATTAGATAATCTTAGTTTCAAATATATACAAATAGGCTATTAATTTTAATAGCCTATTTTTTTATTGAAATCAGGAACGTGGATGTATTGCTTTATGCAAAGTTAAAAGTTCAGCTTCATTTACATCAGTATATCTTTGAGTTGTAGATAAGCTAGAATGACCCAAAAGCTGTTGAATGGCTCTCAAATCTGCTCCTCCCGATAAAAGATGAGTTGCAAATGCATGTCTTAATGCATGAGGTGTTGTATGAGAAGGTAAGCCAAGTGAATACCTTAAATTTTCGATTCTTCTTTGAATAATTCTTGGGGATAATGCATTTCCTCTTTTACCAAGAAAGAGTGGAGCATCTTCTTTTACAACAAATGGACATGCATCCAGATAATCTTTAACTCCGTTACATATAATTGGCAGTAATGGGACATCTCTGTATTTATTTCCCTTTCCGAGTACTCTGAGCCAATCACCGTTGGGAGCTTCATTTTTTTTAAGAGATAAAGCTTCACTTATTCTCAATCCCCCTCCGTATAGTAATAAAACAACAGCTCTATCACGAAGATTGATCCAGAGGTCATTTTTATCATCCATTAATGAAAACAAGGCTTTTGTTATTAAATCTGAATCAATGGACTTTGGAAAACTCCTTTTTAGTTTAGGACTTTTAAAAACAGATAGATCTAGAGATGTTATTATTTTTTCTTTTAATAAAAATTTAAAAAAATTTTTTAGACTTGATATTCTTCTTGCAACTGTTGGCCGGGATAATTTTCTTTCAGATAGCTTAAATAAATAATCTCTCAAAATATATTTATCAGGTAATAAAACATCATATTTTCCAATTTCACAAAATTTTGAGAAATCTATAACATCTCTTTGGTAAGCATTTAAAGTGTGCATACCATAACCTCGAATATTTTGAAGATATTCAATCCATACTTGAATTAGATTAGTTACTTTATTATCTAGTATTTTATTTATTACTACTGTCATAAATTATTATAATATAGATTGCCCAGTTTTTCCCCAATCGGATAAAAAGTCTGCTAGTCCTTTGTCTGTTAAAGGATGATGATACATCGCTTTTAAAAATTTAGGCGGAATAGTAGCTACATCTGCTCCTAATTTTGATACATCAATTATATCTTGTACACTCCTTATTGAGGCAGCAAGAACTTTTGTTTCAAAGCCATATATCTCATATATTTCTGTAATTTCTGAGATTAAACTCATGCCATCAGCGCCAATGTCGTCTAATCGGCCAATGAATGGAGATATAAATGTTGCTCCAGCTTTTGCAGCTAATATTGCTTGAGCAGCACTGAAGCATAAGGTGACATTAACCATAATTCCGTCATCAGAAAAAGTTTTACATGCACGAAGTCCATCAAATGTCAGAGGTACTTTTATAGCTACATTATCAGCAATTGCTGAGAGCTTTCTTCCTTCTTTTATCATTGAATCGAAATCTGTCGCTGTAACTTCTGCACTTACTGGTCCAGAGACTTCAGCACATATTTCTGCAATTGTTTCGATTATATTTCTTCCAGATTTAGCTATAAGAGATGGGTTTGTTGTTACACCATCAATCAACCCTGTAATATTCAAAGATTTAATTTCTTCTATTTCAGCTGTATCTATAAATAATTCCATTGTGAAACCTTTTGATCAAAATATAATATTATTCTAACAAATTTAAATTATATTTATATTACATTATCTTTATAATGATAACTACAATTAACATTAATAATTTTAAGAAGCGAATAAATGGAAACTATTAGTTCAAATGAAGTTTCAGTATTATTAATTGGACCATTTAATGAAAGTTTTGATTATTTAGTTGAAAATAATGTTAATGGTGTCTACCCAGGTCAATTAGTGCTAGTGCCCCTAGGATCAAGAGAAATAGTAGGTATAATCCTTAGTGAAGGTTCAAAAAAATATCCATTAAATAAATTAAAAAAAATATTACATTTTTATGACCTTAACCCAATTCCAAAAGCTTCTATCGAGTTAGTTAATTTTCTAGCTAGTTGGAATTGTGTATTTAAAGGCCTTGTTTTGAAAATGCTTCTAAATCCGTTAGAAGCAATCACATCACCAAAATATAATAAAATATACAAAATAAATTCAACTTTAATAGAATTGCTTGATTCGAAAGAAAATAAAAAAATAAGTCCTAAGAGACAGATAGTTTTAGATACTTTACTTGATAGCCATAAAGGTATGTTAATGGAAGATTTAGTAAACAAAACTGGAGTATCTAAAAGTATTATTAATGAAATGTGCAAAAAAAGTTTTATCAAAGAGGAGCTGGCAAAAGAAATAAACATCAGTTCTATTGGTGTTTTTGAAAAATATAATATTGAAAGTGACACTCAAAAGGTACTCAACGAACATCAAAAATTGGCCATAGAAAAAATCAATATTTCTATAAAAGAAAGCAAGCCAGATTGTTTTTTACTTGATGGAGTTCCGGGATCAGGTAAAACAGAAACATATTTTGATACAGTTCAGACATGCTTAATAGAAAAAAAGCAGGTTTTAATTTTACTTCCTGAAATAGCTTTAACTCCTGATTGGCAAAAAAGATTTTTTGATAGGTTCAATTTTAAACCATTAATTTGGCATTCAGATATAAGTAAAAAGACAAGAAAAAATATATGGCTATCAGCATTAAGTGGAAACGCCTCCGTTATAGTTGGAGCTCGTTCTGCTCTTTTAATCCCAATTTTAAATTTAGGCTTAATAGTTGTTGACGAAGAGCATGAACCAGCCTTTAAACAAGAAGAAAATATTCGTTATAATGCTCGAGACATGGCAATTTATAAAGCAAATAAAACGCCAGCACCTATTGTATTAGCCTCTGCTACTCCTTCATTAGAAACTTTTCAAAATATGAAGTTAGGAAAGTATATTCACTTAATATTGCCACATAGGGCAACTGGAGCTGAACTGCCAGAAATAAGGTTGCTAGACTTAAAATTAAATCCTCCCAATAAAGGTTGTTGGATTTCTCCGGTATTAATACAAGAATTGAAAGCTAAATTGGATAAACAGGATCAATCCCTATTGTTTTTGAATAGAAGAGGTTATTCACCTCTCAGACTATGTAATTCTTGTGGTAATAAAATTAAATGCAAAAATTGTGATACTTGGTTAGTAGAACATCGATCTAAAGGACATCTGATATGTCATCATTGTGGATATAATAAAAAATTGTCTAATACCTGTGAAGCTTGTGGAAGTAACGATCACATGCATTCATTTGGTCCTGGAGTAGAACGCATAACTGAAGAGGTAAAAAAACTATTCCCTGATGCAAGAATTCTAACCTTATCTAGTGATACAATGAATAGCCAAGCATTACTCTCAGAATCTATTGATAAAATAAAAAAAGGAGGTGTCGACATAATCATTGGAACCCAAATGATTGCAAAAGGACATGATTTTCCAAATTTAAAATTAGTTGGTATAATTGATGGTGATATAGGCCTTTCAGGAGGTGATCTTAGAGCTTCTGAAAGAAGCTTTCAATTGTTACAGCAAGTTTCAGGTAGGTCCGGCAGACATACATCTGATTTAGATGATAAAGGACTAGTTATTTTACAAACATTTGATCCCGAAAATCCTATTATAAAAGCAATTGCAAGTAATGATCGTGATAATTTTTTTAAAAACGAACTGATATCAAGAAAAAATGCAGGAATGCCACCTTTTGGAAGGTTGGCTGCAATTATTTTGTCGTGCAAATCAGAAAAACAATTGGATATCTTTTCATTAAAATTATCTTATGTAATTCCTTCATTTCATAATATTAAAATTTTTGGCCCTGCACCAGCTCCTTTGCATTTTTTAAGAGGTAATTATAGGCGAAGATTCCTTATTAAATCCAGTAAAACTGTAAATTTACAACAAGTCATTCTCAATTGGGTAAACAAAATTAAAACACCATCTAATATTAAACTTACAATAGATATTGATCCTTATTCATTTATGTAAAATTTTATTTATTCCCGAGTGCTTGAGTCACTTGCATTGATGTTAATGCTGTGCTAGCAATCCATATATTTTATTTAAAATTATACAATAAGGAAGCCTATAGATGAGTAGTTCATCCGGTCAAACATCTGGATTAACAGGAAGATATGCTAAAGCATTATATGAATTAGCGAACGAAAAAAAATCAATCTCTAAAATAGTTAAAGATTTTGAGGATTTAAAATCTCTAATAGAGAAGAATGTTGAGTTTTTAAATTTAATTACATCTCCTGCAATATCTAAAAATGATAAGAAAGCCTCTTTAACTTCAATCTTAAAAAAAGCTAAAGCTAATACTTTAACAATTCAATTTTGTGGAACTCTTGCGGATAATGGAAGGTTAAACATTATCATAGAAATAATAGATGTGTTTCTTTCTAAAGTTTTAATAAATAATGGAGAAGTTCAAGCTGAAGTTACTTCATCAATTGTATTAGATAAATCCCAACGTCAAGAAGTTGAAAAGTCAATTTCGGAAGTTGTAGGAGGTAAAAAAATATCTTTGTTAATGAACGTCGATGAGTCTCTCATTGGAGGCCTCATCGTCAAAATAGGTTCGAAAATGATAGATAGTTCAATAAAAACCAAACTTAATAGACTAGAAATTGCCATGAGAGGTGTAAATTAATGGATATTCGTGCAGCAGAAATTTCAACAATACTAAAAGATCAAATTGCGAATTTTGGAGCAGAAGCAGAGGTTACTGAAGTAGGTAAAGTACTGTCAGTTGGTGACGGAATTGCTCGTGTTCACGGCTTAGATGAAGTAAAAGCTGGAGAAATGGTAGAATTCTCAGGTGGAATAGCTGGAATGGCCCTTAACCTTGAAAGAGACAATGTTGGTGTTGTTATTTTTGGTAGTGATAAAACTATCAAAGAAGGCGATATTGTTAAGAGAACGGGTTCTATTGTTGATGTTCCCGTAGGAAAGGGCATGCTTGGTAGAGTAGTTGATGCCTTAGGAAATCCAATAGATGGTAAAGGTGCTTTAAAGAATGTAAAGAGAACCAGAGTTGAAGCAAAGGCTCCTGGTATTATGCCTAGACAATCTGTTAATGAACCAATGCAAACTGGGTTAAAAGCTATTGATTCTCTTATCCCTGTTGGAAGAGGACAAAGAGAGCTTATTATTGGAGACAGACAAACTGGAAAAACAGCAATAGCAATTGATACTTTTTTAAATCAAAAAAGTACTAATGATAATGCTGGAAAAGATGACGCAAAAAAATTATTTTGTATATATGTTGCTGTTGGACAAAAAAGATCAACTGTTGCGCAAATAGTTAAGACTCTTGAAGAAAGAGGGGCTCTAGAATATTCTATAATAGTAGCTGCAACAGCCTCAGATCCAGCTCCAATGCAATTTTTAGCTCCATATGCTGCAGCAGCAATGGGAGAGTACTTCCGTGATAATGGAATGCACGCAGTTGTAGTGTATGATGATTTATCAAAGCAAGCAGTAGCTTATAGACAAATGTCTCTTTTATTAAGGAGACCTCCTGGAAGAGAAGCTTACCCTGGAGATGTGTTTTATCTTCATTCACGTTTGCTTGAAAGAGCTGCAAAAATGAATAGTGACAATGGATCTGGTTCACTCACAGCCCTTCCTATAATTGAAACTCAAGGTGGTGACGTTTCTGCATTTATTCCAACAAATGTTATTTCCATTACTGATGGACAAATTTTTCTAGAAACTGAATTATTTTATAAAGGTATTAGGCCTGCAGTAAATGTAGGACTGTCAGTTTCAAGAGTTGGTTCTGCTGCACAAATTAAAGCAATGAAACAAGTTGCGGGAACAATTAAGTTAGATTTGGCCCAGTATAGAGAAATGGCAGCTTTTGCTCAATTTGCTTCAGATATGGATGCTTCAACAAGGCAACTTTTATCGCGAGGTGAAAGATTAACTGAATTATTGAAACAATCTCAATATTCACCAATGGAAGTTGAAGAACAAGTGGCAGTTATATTTGCTGGAGTTAAAGGATATCTTGATAAGATACCTACTCAAAGTATAGGTGCTTTTGAGCAAGCTTTGCTTCAAAAACTTAAGGCTAAAGGTTCATCAATACTTGCCTCTATAAGAAAAGATAAATCTATATCTGATTCAACAGATAAAGCTTTGAGAGAAGAATTGGATCAATTAGTTAAAAGTCACTCTTAATTTTTGTAAAATTAAACAGGTTAGGTTAATATGCCTTCTTTAAAAGATTTAAAAAATAGAATTGGTTCGGTAAAGTCCACTCAAAAAATAACTTCAGCTATGAAAATGGTTGCAGCTGCTAAATTGAGAAAAGCTCAAGATCAAGCGATAGCTTCTAGGCCGTATACAACTTTGATGGATAAAATCGTATCAAAAATTTCTTCAAAAGCTACAGGAAGTGCTATAGATCTTCTTACCGGTAAAGAAGAAAATAAAACCCAATTACTTGTTGTTTTTTCTGCTGATAGAGGTCTTTGTGGAGGTTTTAATGGTTCTATAACACGAGCTGTTCGAAGAGAAGTTCAAGCTCTTCAAAAAAATGGCTTCGATGTCAAGTTACTAATGGTAGGGAAAAAATCAGCTGATGCTCTTAATAGAGACTTAGGACATTTGTACATTGATAGATTAGATGGTAAATCAGCTAAACCAAATTTTACAGATGCTGAAATATTAGCTAAAAAAATTATAGATTTATTTGATAAGAATGAATTTGGTGTGTGTAGAGTTATATATAATAAATTTATTTCTGCCATAGCTCAAGAAGTTACTTATAAATCTCTTATACCTGCTGAAGTTAAAGAAGATAAAATTGAAGATGATAAAAATAAGTCTATATTTGAATTTGAGCCTAGTGAAGAAGAAATACTAACAGACTTATTACCGCGTAATTTAGCAACACAATTATTTAGCTCACAAATTGAAAGCACCGCAAGTGAATTAGCGGCTAGAATGACTGCAATGGATAATGCTACTAGAAATGCTGGAGAAATGATAGATAAGCTAACTTTACAATATAATAGAACTAGACAAGCAGTTATTACGAGTGAGTTAATTGAAATAATATCTGGTGCAGAAGCTTTATAATAAAATTATTATTAGAAAATCAAATGGAGTAATATAATGGCAAAAAAACCATCTCAGAAAAATTCTGGAAGAGTAGCACAAGTTATTGGTGCGGTTGTTGATGTAGAGTTTGATGGGGATCTTCCCTTTATCTTAGATGCACTTCAAATTGATAATGGAGGGCAAAAGCTAATTCTTGAAGTTGCTCAACATTTAGGAGAAAACGAGGTTAGAACAATCGCTATGGATAGTACGGATGGTCTTGTTAGAGGTATGGAGGTTGTACAAACTGGTGCTCCAATAACAGTTCCAGTTGGTCCTGAAACTCTAGGAAGAATTTTAAACGTAGTTGGTGATCCAGTTGATGATGGTAAGCCTGTTAAATCTAAGATGAGTCTACCTATACATAGAGATGCTCCTGCGTATGTTGAGCAATCTACTTCAGCAGAGATTCTTATTACAGGAATTAAAGTTGTAGATTTACTAGCTCCATATGCAAAAGGTGGAAAAATTGGATTGTTTGGAGGAGCTGGTGTTGGAAAAACAGTTTTAATTATGGAATTAATTAACAATGTTGCTAAAGCTCATGGTGGATATTCTGTTTTTGCAGGAGTTGGTGAAAGAACTAGAGAAGGTAATGATTTGTTTCATGAAATGGTTGAGTCTGGTGTTATTGTACCTGATGGTCCAGGTTCAAAAGCCGCTTTAGTTTATGGACAAATGAATGAACCTCCAGGGGCAAGAGCTAGAGTTGCATTAACAGGTTTAACATTAGCTGAATATTTTAGAGATCAAGAAGGTCAAGATGTACTTTTCTTTGTTGATAA
>CAZFKZ010000032.1:0-21392 GCA_964519035.1 uncultured Rhodobacterales bacterium
CCAAATGTTGGAAAATCAACTTTATTTAATGCTTTAACGGAAACAGCTTCTGCAGAAGCTGCTAATTATCCCTTTTGCACTATAGAACCAAACACAGGAATCGTATCAGTTCCAGATAAAAGATTAACTCTTCTTGCCGAATTAGCTTCGTCTCAGAAAATAATTCCTGCACAGATGCAGTTTGTTGATATAGCTGGCTTAGTAAGTGGTGCAAGCAAAGGAGAAGGATTAGGAAATAAATTCCTTGCCCATATTAGAGAAGTCGATGCTATTCTCCATGTTCTAAGATGCTTCGAGGATGAAGATATCACTCATACTCAAAATAATATTGATCCCATTCGTGATTCTGAAATTATAGAAACAGAATTGATGTTGGCTGACTTAGAAAGTTTAGAACGACAAATGCAAAATTTAGCTAAAAAAGCTAAATCTAATGATAAAGAAGCAAAGAATGATATAATTATAATGGAAGAATTATATTCTATTTTATCTAAGGGTATTCCAATCAGACTTGGTAATCTGTCAGAAGATAAGATTAAAAGAATAAAATCATTTAACCTACTTAGTTCTAAACCAATTCTATATGTTTGCAACGTAAATGAAGCAGACGCTTCTAGTGGCAATCATTTATCAAAAGCTGTTTTTGATAAAGCTACTAATGAAAAAGCTGAATCTGTTGTAATATCAGGTGCTATTGAATCTGAGATTGCTTTATTAGATGATGATGAAAAAAAAGAGTTTCTTAAAGATTTAAATCTAAATGAATCAGGACTTTCAAGGCTTATTAGGGCAGGTTTTGGCTTACTTAATTTAATTACATTTTTTACAATTGGTCCAAAAGAGGCAAGAGCTTGGACTTTAAAAAATGATTCGACAGCTCCAGAGGCGGCTGGTGTTATTCATACTGATTTCCAAAAAGGTTTCATAAAAGCTGAAACTATATCTTATGATGATTATATAAAACATAAGAGTGAACAAGCCACAAAAGACGCTGGACGTGTAAGGATTGAAGGCTCCGAATATAAGGTTATAGATGGCGACGTATTCCATTTTAGGTTTAATGTATAGTTGATTGGAAATTTAATATGGATAATTTAATTGAACTAATATCAGAAGATGGTCATACTTTTTTAGCTTATTTAGCTCAACCGAAAGAAAAGCCAAAAGCTGGAATAGTAATTTTACAAGAAATTTTTGGTGTAAACGCTCATATAAAAGAAATTACAGATTTTTATGCTGATCAAGGATATCTTACAATTGCTCCTTCTTTATTTGATAGATTTGAAAGAAATGTCGAGCTGGATTACAACCAGAATGGTGTTACAAAGGGTAGAGAATTAAAAGACAAATGTGATAATAATGCTCTTAAGGATATAGATGCTGCAATTTCCGTAGTAGCTTCAGCTGGGAAAGTTGGATTAATTGGCTATTGTTGGGGAGGTTCACTTTCGTGGAGAGCCGCTTGTCAAAGCAAAATTTTAAGTGCCAGTGTTAGTTATTATGGAGGAGACATTCCTGCTCTAAAAGATCAAACTCCATTTTGTAAATTTTTAGCACATTTTGGAGAATTAGATAAAGGTATTCCTATAGAGGCTGTAAACCAGTTCAAAGTGGCTCAGCCTGATGTTTTAACTTACACATACCCAGCTGATCACGGCTTCAACTGTAATCATAGATCACAATATAATAAAATTAGTTCAAAAATTGCTTTGAATAGAACAAAAAAATTTTTAGATAGTCAACTTAGCTAATATTTTGATTTCGTCTTTTGATAGGTGCCCAAATTTGTTTCATCGCGAAATATGATAAAATTGTTAAAACTAACAAGAAACATATAACTGATATACCAAGTTTTTTTCTTTCTTCTAATTCTGGTTCAGAAGCCCATGCTAAGAAAGCAGATACATCTTTAGACATCTGCTCTTCAGTTGCCTTAGTCCCATCTGCATAATCAACACCTTCTTCATAGAGAGGCTGAGGCATTCCTATTAAGTTTCCAGGATAATAGATATTATAGTACATACCATCGGGAACATTCTTACTTTTGGGAGCATCTCTATAACCAGACAATAAGGCATGAATATAGTCTGCACCTCCGACCCTAGCTTTAACTATTAATGATAAATCAGGAGGATATGCACCTCCGTTAGCTACTCTTGCAGCTTGCTCATTAGGATAAGGTGAAGCGAACTTATCACTTGGTCGAGCTGGTCTTTCAAACATTTCTCCGTCATCATTTGGACCATCAGTAATTTCATTATCTGCCGCAAAAGCTTTAACTTCAGCATCATTATAACCTAAAGCTTTTAAATTCCTGTAAGCAATAAGACGCATTCCATGGCATCCAGAGCATACCTCTTTGTATACCTGAAGTCCTCTCTGTTGGGCGGATCTATCAAATGTTCCAAAAAGACCAGAAAAAGACCAATCATTTTTTGGGATATCTATTGTATCCCCTGCGGCAAATAAAACATTTGGAGCAAGGAATAAAATAAATATAAACTTTATCAAAAAAAGATTAACAATCTTCAAATATTTTAAAATTTTCATTTATTTTTTCTCTCTAGCAGCCATCATTGCTGCAGTAGATGCTCCACTTAAAACAGGTTCTGATATTGATATAGGAAGTGGCTTTGTTTTTTCTATATAAGGCAGTAGAGGAAACAATATTAAAAAATGGAAAAAATAGTATGCTGTAGCAATTCTTGATAAAATTACATAAATACCCTCAGCAGGCATCGCACCTAGATAACCAAGAACAACACAGTCGAAAAGTAAAACCCAAAAGAATATTTTGAAAATTGGTCTAAATTGTGATGATCTTACTGGAGATCTATCTAACCAAGGTAAGACAAATAATACAGCAATGGAGCCAAACATAAATAAAACACCACCTAGTTTATCTGGAATAGCTCTAAGAATTGCGTAGAAAGGTAAAAAATACCATTCAGGAACAATATGCGCTGGTGTAACCATTGGATTGGCTTCGATATAATTATCAGGATGCCCCATAAAATTAGGAAAGAAAAATACAGCCGCAGCAAAACAAGTTAAAAATATACCTAAACCAAACAAATCTTTAATTGTATAATATGGATGAAATGGAAGCGTATCTTGACTACCTTGTGTATCAATACCGATAGGATTGTTTGAACCAAATCTGTGTAATGCTACCAAGTGAAGAATAACCACACCAACAATAACAAATGGAAGAACAAAATGAAGCGAGAAAAATCTATTTAACGTAGAATTATCAACCGAAAATCCACCCCATAACCACGTAACTATGCTATCACCAACCACAGGAATAGCAGAAAACAAGTTGGTTATAACTGTAGCTCCCCAGAAACTCATTTGACCCCAAGGTAATACATAACCCATAAAAGCAGTTGCCATCATTAGTAAAAGTATCAACACACCTAAAATCCATAAAAGCTCTCTTGGAGCCTTATAAGATCCATAATATAAACCTCTGAAAATATGAATATAAACAACAATAAAAAAGAAACTAGCACCATTCATGTGAATATAACGGATTAACCAACCATGATTAACATCTCTCATGATTCTTTCAACTGAATCAAACGCATAATCAACATGAGCTGTATAATTCATAGATAGAACTATACCAGTTATAATCATTGTTACCAATGCAATCCCTGCTAAAGAACCAAAATTCCAAAAGTAATTTAAGTTCTTAGGTGTTGGGTAATGATTTAGTTCATGATCCATGAACGTGAATATTGGAAGTCTATAATCTATCCATTTTACAACAGGATTTTTAAATTTAGGCTTTGCCATTTATCACTCCTATATTCAAAAAATTATTAGTAATCATTTATTTAACCTATTTTAATTATATTATCTGAAAGAAATTGATAATCTGGCACTTCTAAATTTATTGGAGCTGGACCTTTTCTAATTCTACCAGAATGATCATAATGCGATCCATGACACGGACAAAACCATCCACCATATTGGCCTTTAATATCTCCAGTTTTTTGACCTAATGGAACACAACCTAAGTGAGTACAAACTCCTACTAAAACAATGTATTTTTCGTTTTTTACTCTTTCTTCATCAGTTTGAGGATCTCTCATTCCTTCTAAAGAAACTTCCTTAGCTTGCTTAATTTCATCTACAGTCCTGTGACGAACAAAAACAGGTTTGCCTCTCCACTTAACAGTTATTGACTGTCCTTCTTCTAAAGAAGATAAGTCTATTTCTGTAGAAGCTAATGCTAACGTATCTGCTGCTGGATTCATTTGATCAATTAATGGCCAAACAAAAGACGCAGCCCCAACTCCAGCTAATGCATAGGTAGATATAATAAGAAAATCTCTTTTTCCTTCGCCTTCTATATTTTCTGAATCAGATTTTTTAGACATGATACTCCCAAAACTATAGTTATTGTTTATATAACCTTGCTTAATGTAAATTTCTAGTCTTTTTAGAGATTATAATATTTTTTTTTTAAATCAGGCCAATAAATTTACAAAGGTATAAAATTAGGATTTATTTTGATCATTTTATTGCCAAATAACTTCAGGAGGCATACTCATTAAGACCGCTTCAGTATTACCACCAGTTTTTAAACCAAAAATAGTTCCTCTATCGTAAAGCAAATTAAATTCAACGTATCTACCTCTTTTAATTAACAATTCTTTCCTTTCTGATTCGTTAAATTTTTTATGAACCCTTCCGTCTATAATTTCCACATAAGAATTTAAAAAACTTTTACCGACATCTTTTACAAAACTAAAATCTCTATCCCAATTATTATTATAAAAGTAATCAAAGAATATTCCACCAACACCTCTTGTTTCTTGTCTATGTGGTATATAAAAATATTTGTCGCACCAACTTTTGAAGTTTGGATAATATGAGTCACTATATTTATCGCAGGTTAATTTGAAATTAGAATGAAATATTTTTGATGCTTCATTGTCTACAAATGTTGGTGTTAAATCTCCACCGCCACCAAACCAAATTTTTCTTTCATCACCTTCGCCTGTAACTAAAAATCTAGTATTCATATGAGCAGCTGGAACAAAGGGGTTATTCATATGAGAAACAACTGATATACCAGTAGCCCAAAATTTACCATTTTTTTCAGCACCTGGAATTTGATTTCTAAATTCTTTTGAAAATTCTCCATAAACTGTTGAAATGTTTACACCAACCTTTTCAAAAACATTTCCTCTCATTGTTGAGATAGTTCCCCCACCACCTCCATCTCTATTCCAACTTTTCTTCTCAAAATTAATTTTTCTATCACTGTCTCTGAAATTATTTTCAATATTTTCAAATGATTCACATATTTGATTTCGAAGTTCCTTAAACCATTTCGAAACCATTTCTTTTTTATTGTTCAATAAATTTTCGCTATCCTCGCATTTCTGTTTAAATAATTTTTCTATCATTTCTTCTTTTATTGCCATTTTATACAACTTCCAAATTTAATTTAAACGTAAGTAAGTAATTATTTCTTTTGAAGATGGACAGAAGTCTTTATTAATCCAGAACTCTTCTGCCTTGAAGAGTAATTTATTTACTTCATTATAATCAATTGTTTTAAAAATTTTGTTAATATCTTTTCTTGTTATTGGGAACAAAGGTAATTCAATATTCAAAATATCAAATTTTTCAATCAAAGATAGAGGTAAAATATGAAATAACCCTAGTTTGCACCAACTAAATGGAACTTTTCTTACATAACTGGATGTGTTTTTGAAATATATATAGTTTTGTAAATTCCAAATAACCTTAAGGATTTCAATTTTTACTTTTAGATCATTGTTCTTTATCAAAAAAATAGGCTCAATGCTGTATGATATTGTCTCAATTAATTTAAGGAATTTAAAATATTTTTTGCTCTTTTTAGATAGTTCAAACCTTAAACTAATATCTTCTAATTGTTTAAAATTATATAAGTGAGGAAAAATTACACTTATCAAATTTAAGTTAGATTGTTTCAAAGTATATGCACCAAAGGTTTTGATAAACTTAATCGTCTTAAAATCATTTGTTTTGAAACCACAATGGTTCATTATTTGATCATATTCATTTTTTTTTTGTAATATAAACCTATCTAAAGTTAGTTTTTTTATAATTGATAAGCTAACGTCAAAGTCTGAGTTATCTAGTATTTTTGTAAATTCATCTTTCATTCTTTTGTTTGATAAAAAAGAAATATTGTTTAATTGTTTTTTTATTTGTTTTTGTAATAATTGTGAAATAGGCTTTTCTGGAAAAATAGAATAGAACCTGCAGAACCTAATAATTCTTAAATAGTCCTCTTTTATCTTCGTTGTTGGATTACCAATAAATCTTAGTTTTTTATTTTTTATGTCTTTAAGACCATTAAAAGGGTCAAATATTTCTCCAGAACTATTTAAATAAATAGCATTAATAGAAAAATCTCTTCTATGTGCATCTATATATATTTTGTCTGTGAACTCCACTTTGGCTTGCCTACCAAAAGATACCTTATCATTTCGGAGACTAGTAACCTGGTAAGTTTTTTTGCCTAGAATTAGAGAAACTGTTTTATAATTAATATCTTTTGTAATTATTTTAATTTTTTTTTTTTAATCGTTTGACAAAAAATATCGATATCAATATCAATTGCAAAATCTACATCTTTGATTTCTGCATTGATGAAATAATCTCTAATTGCTCCTCCAACAATCCATATTTTTGAATTAGCTTCAGAGGCTAAATCAAAAATGATTTTAACATTTAGATCATTTTTAAAAAAAGTTAGTAAATCAAGTTTAATAATTTAAAATACCTCTAGTTTATTATTTCACAAAATTTCCATCTAACACTTTACCATTCTGAATTTTAGGAGGGGTATAATTATATGATGGGTCTGCGGCATCTTTTTCAAGAAACAAAAAAGAAATCAATATAAAAATAATAAATCCTAACAACCCGATTAACGATGAAATGAAAATTGAATTTTTCATTGTAAGCTTATTTAATATATACTTTGTTATAAAAAAAAGAGCTACTGCTGTTAAGGCAGCCAAAAATATTATTAAATATCGTCGCATGGTGGAAACTCCCTTAAACCTAGTCCTGCTGAAATAGTAACAAGGACTCTAGCAGTAAGCCCCCATATATTTTCATTATTATAATTTATTCTCCATGTCATTAACATACTGGAGCTAATTGGAGGTTTTTCTCTTATATGAAATTCAGGAGACAGTAAGAGACTTGATTCTGGGATAAATATTTTTTCAACCTCTTCAGGGTTAGAGTAGATAACATTTGCCCAATTAGATGTCGACTTCATCAGAGCAATGAAAGGAGTTACAACATAACCTGTACCTGTATAAAAGTTTGGAAGATTTCCAATTATTTCATAATTATCTTTCGACAAATTAATTTCTTCTTCAGTTTCTCTTATAACTGTGTCCATTAAGTTTTTATCTGAATCTTCTTTTCGTCCACCTGGAAACGCTACTTGCCCTGCATGCTTTCTTAAATTTTTTTTTCTCTGAGTGATTAATATGGAACTTGTTTTTTTTTCTTCATCATTTATAAAAATTACTAAAATGCTAGCCTGACTATAATCACTTGACACTCTAACAGTATCCCCTGAATTAATAGTGTTATCTATACATTTAAATAGTCTTTGTCGTGAAATCAAATTTATAAATCCTTCATTAATGTTATGCAATTATAAATAATTATATTCATTTAAATTTCAAATAATGTACTATCATAGACTAATAAACAATAATGAAAAGTTAATGTATATTTATTTACCTATAGCAGAACAACCAATTCACTCATTAGCAATTTTAGGTGTGGGATCTATCATTGGCTTTATTATGGGCCTTGTTGGTGTTGGTGGTGGCTTTTTATTAACACCAATTATGATGTTCTTGGGAATCCCTCCCCCTGTTGCTGTTGCTTCAGTAGCTAATCAATTAGTTGCACCTTCACTATCAGGTGTTTTATCTCATTGGAAAAGAGGTAATGTAGACTTTAAAATGGGGACTGTACTTCTAATAGGTGGCGTATTAGGCTCATCAATTGGTGTTATTTTGTTTAATTTTTTAGCTAAAATTGGACAACTTGATCTAGTTATCAGAGCATCATATGTGATTTTTCTTTCATTAATTGGTAGCCTAATGTTGGTAGAATCATTGAGATTAATTTTAAGAAAGAGGAAAGGTAAAGTCACTCGAGGCAAACTTCATCAACATACCTGGCTACATGGATTACCTTTCAAGACACGTTTTAGAAAATCAAAATTATATATTTCTATACTTCTTCCAATTTTTATAGGAGTTTTTATTGGTATTTTAGCAGCTATTATGGGGATAGGTGGAGGTTTCATTATTGTGCCTGCAATGATTTATCTTTTAGGTATGCCAACCTCATTAGTGGTTGGCACTTCACTTTTTCAGATAATCTTTGTTGCTGCTAATACGACTATCCTTCAAGCTTCTCAGAATCAAACTGTTGATATTGTTTTAGCAACACTTTTATTACTTGGATCAGTAATTGGCGTTCAAATTGGAGCAAAGTTTACTAACATTATTAAGGGCGAATACTTAAGGTTAATATTATCAACAATTATCATTTTAGTAAGTCTACAATTAATTTTAGAATTAATTACTATGCCGTCAGATCTTTTTTCAGTGATATTAAGAAAGTAATTCAAAATGAAATACTTTTATCAAATTATTATATCACTCCTTATTATAGTTTCCGCTCCAGATTTGAAGGCTAAAAATCAAATAGTTGCTGATTTATCTCAAGATAATGTAGAAATATCTACTGATTTTTTAGGTGCTAAAATATTATTATTTGGTGCGTATGAAGGTAAAAAAGGTGATGACATCATAATTGTTGTAACTGGTCCAAAAGGTTTGGTTACTGTTCAAAAAAAAGAAAAGGTTTTTGGTGTTTGGGTAAATACTCAAAAAATAAACTATATTAACGCCCCCAAATATTTAAATATTTTGTCCAATAGAGATATTAATGACATTTTGAATCAAAGAACTAGAAAAATTGCTGAAATAGGTCTTAACAACCTTAATGTTAGAATTCAGCCTGGAAAAGTAGTCAGCAAAGAAAAGGAAAAAATATGGAGAAAAGCTCTAACCAGAAATATGTTGAAGTCTAAGCTTTGGAGCTTAAATGAAAATTCTGTTTACTTAAATAAAAATGTATTGTTTAGATCTTATTTAACACTCCCTTCGAATGTTCCAACCGGTATTTTTAATGTTAAAATATTACATTATCGAAACAACAAACTCATTTCTAAAGAAACAAGTACAATTAACGTCTTAAAATCTGGTATAAGTGCCGAGATATATAATATAGCGCAAAATTACTCTACTTTATATGGTATATTTGCCGTTCTATTAGCTGTTTTAATTGGTTGGATTACCAACTTAATCTTTAGGAAGATTTAATGAGGAAGTAATGACAAATAAAAAAGATAAAATTATAAAATCTAAATTATCAAAGACAAATAATAGACTTTTTTTAGTTGTAGCTGACGATAGTAAGGAATTACATCAAGCTTTATATTATGCCGCGAGAAGAGCTGCTACGGCAGGAGGTGAGATTGCGTTATTTAGATGTATAGAGCCTATAGAAGGGCAATTATGGGGAGGAGTGACTGAAATCATGGAGGCTGAAAATGAACAAGCTAGTAAAGTCTTACTCCAAGAATTAAGTGATTATTGCGAAAAATTAGGCACTTTAAAACCTAAAACTTTTGTACGAAAAGGTACAGTTTCTCAGGAGTTATTTAAATTAATAAATACTGTATCGGCAATAAGAGTTTTAGTTTTAGGCGTTTCAACTGAAAGTGGAAACCCAGGTCCATTAATTAATTACATTATAAATAATGGTAGTAATGAGTGTAGAGTGCCAATAACTATAGTTCCTGGCAATCTTTCAGACGAACAAATTGATGCTTTGATATAAAATAAGTTTTTTGTTGCTTTTGGTATAAACAATCTTGTAATGATTAATTTAGTAATTCATCTAATATTGAAAGTCTTAATGTGTTTAAAAATTTAATCTTAATAATAGGAATAGTGTGCATAACAATGGCTCAACCAGTAAAAAAAGCTTCTGCAAGCAAAAGTAAGTTTATAACCATCGAAACATCAAAAGGTAAAGTGGTAGTTGAAACGCTGCCTAAAATAGCTCCTAACCATGTTAAAAGGATAAAAGAATTAGTGAATTCTGGGTTTTATGATGGAATCATTTTTCATAGAGTTATAGAAGGTTTTATGGCTCAAACAGGTGACCCAGACGGGAATGGGACTGGAGGATCTGGTAAAAACTTAAAAGCTGAATTCTCTGATTATGAATACAAATATGGAACAGTCGGAATGGCTAGGTCTCAGAGCCCTGATAGTGGAGACAGTCAATTTTTTATTTGTTATAACGGTTGCGGGCATTTAACGGGACAATATACAGTTTGGGGCCAAGTCGTTTCTGGAATGGAAGCTGTTGAAGCTTTAAATGTGGGAGAACCACATAGTTCACCTGATAAAATGATATCTGTAAAAGTTGGAAAAAAATAAATATATTATTTAGATATCAACAACTCTTATAGAGTTTGTTGAGCCCGCTATGCCAAAAGGCATACCTGCAACTACAACTATTGTATCTTCTGAAACTGCAAAATCTTCTTTCTTCATGATTGATTTTGCCTCTTCAATTGCAGGTTCATAACCTTGAACTTTACTTAAAAAAGAATGGGCTCCCCACAAAAGTGATAACCTTCTTTTAACTTTCAATTCCGGTGTCATAACTATTAACAATAAATTAGGGCGTTCTCGTGCCATTCTATATGCAGTATTTCCTGATGCAGTAAAGGCAACTACGGCTTTTGCATTGACTGATTCAGCTAATTTGACTGCTGACCGTGAAACTGCATGGTAAACAAAATTTTCAATTTTTAATGCTTGTGGAGCGTCACCAGGGTGTGTTTTAATATGATTCTCAGCAGAGCAGATTATTCTATTCATCATGTTAACAGATTCAATAGGAAACAACCCTACTGCAGTTTCAGCAGAAAGCATAACTGCATCAGCACCATCAAAAACAGCTGTGGCAACATCAGAAGCTTCTGCACGCGTAGGTGAAGGAGTATCAATCATAGATTCAAGCATTTGAGTTGCAACTATTACTGGCTTGCCTACTTTTCTACATGCAAGTATTATTTCTTTTTGAATTCCAGGAACTCTTTCTGGAGGTAATTCAACACCAAGATCTCCCCTGGCCACCATAATACCATCGCATGCTTCAATAATTTCTGATAATTCATTTAAAGCCGAGGGTTTTTCAATTTTAGCAATAATGCCTGCCTTATTACCAATATACTTTTTAACTTCGTTAACATCACTTAATTTTTGAACAAATGAAAGTGCGATCCAGTCAATTTCTTGATTTAATATGAATTTTAAATCTTCTAAATCTTTAGATGTTAATGGACTAGACTTAATCACAGTATCAGGTAAGTTGATTCCTTTTCTACTTTTAATATATCCACCAACCATAACCTCAGTTTTAATAATGTCTTTTGATATCTCTTTTACTTCAAATTGAAGTTTACCGTCATCCATTAAGATTTTTGAACCAGATTTAAGACTAGTATAAATTTCTTCATGAGGTAAGTTAGCTCTTTTTAAATCACCTGATTGTTGGTTTTTATCAAAAGTATAGCTATTACCCTTTATTACTTTTATATTTTCTGCCACTTCACCAATCCTATATTTAGGACCCTGTAAATCTGCAAGAATAGCAATATTACAACTCATCTCTTTTTCTAAAGCTCTGATATTTGTTATTCTTTTTAAATGATCACCATGACTGCCATGACTAAAGTTTAGACGAAAAACATTAACTCCAGATTTAATTAATGATTCTATCATTTTTTTGTCATCTGTAGCGGTTCCTAATGTCGCTACAATTTTTGTTGCTTTCAATTTATTTATACTTTTCATGATCAATCCTGAATAATAATTAACTATCTTATACATTAAATATTACAAAAAAATTAAAAATTAAAAAAAAAATTAAAATGAAAAAATCGGCAAGCTATTTGCAAACTCTTTATTATAATTAGGAGATATATAAATGGCGCAAATTGTTCCTTTTCCACTTGATAAAGTTAGAAGATCTAATGAAGAGAATATATATGAAGAAAAACATATAATCCATATGATTAAAAATATCAGACAGAATTATCCACCATCACTTTGGAACACAATATATCAATTGACTAAACAGGGTCATATTTCTGATTTCTTGGATGACGAGATAAAAGAAATTAAGGATGAAATAGTTAATGAAAAATCTAATGACAAGTCTTTATAGTTTTTTAAATAAATTTTAGTTTCCTCATGATAAATTTATATTTATGTTTATTTTATGGAAAATAAATTTAAATACCCAATTTTGTATTCATTTAGAAGATGTCCATATGCTATGAGGGCTAGATTAGCTATAAAAACCTCTGGTATAAAAGTTGAATTAAGAGAAATAAAGCTTCAAAATAAACCTAAGGCATTCTTGAACATATCTCCCAAGGCAACTGTTCCTCTACTTCATCTAAGCAAAGGGAAAATATTAGATGAGAGCTTAGATATTATGGAATGGGCCTTAAAGATTAATGACCCCTTAAACTGGCTTTCGACAACTAAGTTAGATAACATAAGAACTTTTAAACTTTTAAATCAATTAGAAAAAGAGTTTAAAGTTAATTTAGATAAATATAAATACTCATCTAGGTTTGAAGATAAGAATCCCAAATTTTATAGGGATAAAAATCTAGTATATTTAACAAATATTAATAATCTACTTCAAAGAACTAAGTGTATAAACTCTGATAAACTAAGTCTTGTAGATTATGCTATATACCCTTTTATTAGACAGTATAGAAATGTTGATAAAAAATGGTTTGATTCACTGGAATTTAATTTTTTAAAATCATGGTTGAATGATTTGATTGATAGTGATTATTTTTTATCTATAATGAAAAAGTTTGAAGTTTGGGACCCTATTAATAACCCTATTTATACAAACTTTGAACAGTAATTATTTTTTGGAGGTATTGAATGTCTGAAGCTTTAATTTGTGAGGGAACAAGAACTCCAATTGGAAAATTTGGAGGAAAATTGTCATCAATCAGAACTGATGACTTAGCATCACTTCCATTAATTGCTCTAAAAAAACTTTTACCTAAAACTGACTGGGAAAACTTAGAGGAGGTGTTTTTTGGAAATGCCAATCAAGCAGGTGAAGACAATAGAAACTTGGCAAGAATGGCTCTTCTTCTAGCAGGACTTCCTCATACAATTCCTGGCATCACTCTAAATAGACTTTGTGCATCAGGAATGGAGGCCATATCAAACGCATCAAGAATGATAAGGTCCAATGAAGCTGACTTCACAATTGCTGGAGGAGCTGAAAGTATGAGTAGAGCTCCTTTTGTTATGCCCAAGGCTAGCAGCGCCTTTTCTAGAAATGCAGAAATCTATGATACTACTATTGGTTGGAGATTCGTTAATCCTGTAATGAAAAAAAATTTTGGTATTGATTCAATGCCAGAAACTGCTGAAAATGTTGCTGAAAAATATCAAGTAAGTCGAGAAGATCAAGATAAAATGGCATTAGCCAGTCAAGTCAAAGCTATTAAATCAATAAAAAATGGACGACTAGCTAAAGAAATAACACCTGTTGAAATTCCTCAAAGGAAAGGTGATGCAATTATCTTTGATACAGATGAACATCCAAGAGAAACGTCTATTGAAAAATTGTCTAGTTTAGCCACTCCATTTCGTAAAAATGGCAGCGTTACAGCTGGTAATGCAAGCGGTGTCAATGACGGTGCAGCAGCAATTATTATTGCAAACGAAGCTGGAGTTAAAAGAAATCACCTGTCTCCTAGAGCCAGGATATTATCTGCTGCAAGTTGTGGAGTTGAACCTGCTTTTATGGGGATTGGACCAGTACCTGCAACTATTAAAGCGCTTAAACTTGCCGGATTGAGTATTGATGATATAGATATTATTGAAATTAATGAGGCTTTCGCCGCTCAGGGATTAGCAAGTTTGAGATCGCTTGGTGTTCAAGATGATGACGAAAGAGTAAATCCAAATGGAGGAGCTATTGCGCTAGGCCATCCCTTAGGTATGTCTGGAACAAGATTAGTATTAACTGCTACTCAAGAATTAATAAATAAAAATAAAAAATATGCACTTTGTACAATGTGTGTTGGTGTAGGACAAGGTAGCGCTATTATAATAGAAAGATTATAATCAATGTAATCTAGTTTCTTTTGTAAGCTTGCCTATCAATAGAAACAGCTCTTATATAAATGTATACTTTTTTATTCTTTGATAACTGCATTCTTTCTAAGTTAAATGTACTAGTTCTTACTCTCAATATCTGATTTTTTTTGGATTTATTATTACTATCTAAATCAATAAGAAGTTCTGAAAAAGCTGTAGTTTTTTCAATTTCAACTTTAATTATATTTCCAGTTAATACATTTTCAGCAATAGATGCATTAACAACAATGGAAGTTATTATTATATCCCGGGATCTAATTCTAACACGAACGTGATCCCCAATTGTTCCTGGATTTCCAGGAACAATTAAACTCTGACCATCAATATTTAGAGTTGTTAAAAAAAATGATTTATTAACTTCTAAAACAATCCCTTCCAATAGAGATCCTGATTCAAACTTACCAATTAGATTTTTGAAGTTAAGACTATTTAATATCTCGGCCGTAGGCCCATATTGAACTAATTTTCCATTGTTTATTAAAACAACATCATCTGAAATTTGAGATATTTCTTCAAGGGAATGAGTGATATATAAAATTGGTATTTTATATTTTTGATTAAATATTTTTAAGAAATATAATATTTTTGCCTTATATCTAATATCTAAATCAGATAAAGGTTCGTCAAGAAGAAGATAATCTGGTTTAGTTAAAATTGTTCTTGCCAAAGCTACTCTGAGTTTCTCTCCACCAGATAAGTTGGCTGGGTATCTTTTCAAGAGGTTATTAAGTTCTAAAGAAAAAATAATATCTTCTTTGACAATATTATATTTAATCGATGATTTTGATTTATTTCTTTTCAATGGAAAAAGGAGATTTTCTTCAACTGTTAAATGTTCAAATAATGTGGGGTCTTGAAACATTATTCCGATTGACCTTTTATAGGCAGGTACTTTTTGATTTCCTTCTAACTGAATGCCGTTTGATATAACGGATATTTCAAAATTATCTAAAAATCCTGCAATAGCTGATAAAATTGTACTTTTACCTGAACCATTTGGTCCAAATAGTACAGTAATTCCCTTAGAATTAAACTTATGTTCAAAGTCTATGTCTAAATTTTCTAACTTACCTTTAATTTTAACAAATAAGCTAGTCATCAGCTAACACGAACAGTGTATTTTTTGTTTGATATATATAAACATAGTAAAATCATAAAAGATAAAAGTAACATTGTTCCGGCTAAATAATGAGCTTTACCAAATGATAGTTGTTCAACATGATCATATATTGAAATTGCAATAACTTTAGTTTTACCATGAATTCCACCACCAACCATCAAGACAATCCCAAATTCACCCATAGTATGAGCAAAAGTTAATACAAAAGATGTAAGGAAACCTCGTCTGCATAACGGTATAATAACATTAATAAAGGTGTCAAATGATCCAGCTCCAAGACTATTTGCAGTTTGAATTGTTTTTTTTCCAATGTTTTCAAATGACGTTTGCAAAGGCTGTATCCAAAAAGGAAGAGAGTATAAGATTGAGGCTAATACTAACCCATAAAAAGAAAAAACAAGTTGTTCACCAGTTATTAAAATAAAAAACTTACCTAAATTTGTGTCTGGACTAAAAATTACTATTAAATAAAACCCAATAACTGTGGGTGGTAGCACGAGAGGAAGTGTAACAACAGATTGTATAATTGCTTTTCCTTTTATTGAACTGAATGCCAAAAGATAAGCTATAGGCGTTCCAATCAAAGCTAAAAATAAACATGTTGTTAGAGCAAGTTTTAAAGTTACTAATAATGAGATTATATCTGAATGAAATAAATTAAATATTTCCATTTTTAAGGTCTGCTTTATTGTAAAATTATTGGTAATATTTTTAAAATATAATATAGTTTTAGACTACACATAGGAGCTGAAAATGTCATTTATAAAAACAAAGGATAATGTCAAATTATTTTATCAATCCACTGGTCATGGTGACCCTATTATATTTGTACATGAATTTGCTGGTGATTATAGAAGTTGGGAACCACAAGTAAATTATTTTTCAAGGTTTAATCAATGTATAACTTATAGTGCAAGAGGTTATCATCCATCCGATATTCCAACTGAAGAAACTTCTTACAGTCAAGAAAGAGCGTGGCAAGACATAGTTGACATTATGGATGAATTAGAAATAGATAAAGCTCATATAGTTGGTTTATCTATGGGAGGGTTCGCATGTCTGCACTTTGGAATAAATGCTTCTGAAAGAGCAAAAAGCTTAGTTGTAGCTGGATGTGGTTACGGTGCTATTCCTATCAATAAAACTGATTATAATAAAGAGGCTGAATTTTCTTCTGTTTCAATGGATACAGCTAATGATATTTTAAAGTTAGGTATGAAAAAAGTAGGTTCTGCATATGCGTTAGGACCTTCTCGAGTTCAATTTCAAAATAAAGATCCTAAAGGCTGGCAATTGTTTAATGATTTATTGATTAATCATGACGGCATTGGTTCTGCCAACACTCTTTTAGGAGTTCAAAATAAAAGACCGAACTTATATGAAATTGAAAAAGATATTTCAAACATCCAGGTTCCAACTTTAATTATTAATGGAGACGAAGATGACATGTGCCTTGAAGTTGGTTTATTTCTCAAAAGAGCTATAAACACTTCGGGTTTACTTATTGTTCCAAAAACAGGTCATACCATTAACTTAGAAGAACCAAGCTTATTTAATAACCATCTTGCAGAATTTTATACTGCCGTAAACGCAAATAGTTGGAATAAAAGAGACATAAGAGCAGAAATTATAAAAGTTTAAAAAAATTAATCTCTAAAGTTTTCATACTGAAGAGGATGAGTTAAGCCTAATTCTTTGATAATTTGGATAGCGTTTTGTAAGTCATCTCTTTTTTTTCCAGACACTCTAACTTCATCACCTTGAATTGCAGTTTGCGTTTTTGTTTTAGAAGCTTTAATTACCTTAACTATTTTTTGAGCAGTTTCTCTATCGACACCTTGTTTAACTAGAACAGTTTGTCTAATAGAATTACCTGAAGCAGCTTCTGGTTTTTCAAATTCCAGAGCACCAGTATCTATTTTTTTTCTTGTTAAATGAGTTAATAGAAGTTCTTCAACTTGCTTTCTTTTTAATTCATCGTCAGCTTTGATTAGAATTTTATCTTCCTGATATTCTACTTCACAAGCACTTCCTTTAAAATCATACCTTGTGTTTATCTCTTTTCTAACACTATCTAGTGCATTTTGTACTGATGGCATATCTATTTTACTAACAATATCAAAGCTAGGCATAACTCTTTTCTCCATTAAATAATAATACATTAAAATTATATATTTTTTACTTTAATTATCCATCATTCTATTTAAATCTTGATAGATGGTATTTAAGATTATAGATTATATTAATTATTTTAAATTTACAAAATTGTTTTACAAAATGGATACTATTATAAAATTCAGTCTACTTTTTCTTATAATAATTAGCTCTTTTTATTTATGGATAGATTTCGGTTTCTGGACTATTTTGCCTATATTTTTAATTTTAGGTCTTATTGATGTTTCAAGACATAAAACAATGAATCTAAAATTAATAAAAGAATATTTTACTGGTAAAGGCGTTTTGACGTTTCTTCTTTCTCCAATCAATTTATTTGCTGATTTACTATCACATAGAAATCTTCACACTTTTAAGGTTGAAGACTTGCCTCAAAGCCACCAGAATGAAATAAACGAAGTTATTTCACTTTTCGACAAAAATAATAGATTGATTGCTAAACGTTTTGATGAAGCAGAGAACAACAATAGAACTATGTTATTTTATAAATGGTACGGATACAAACTAGATGAAACAATCATAGATTTTAATAAGGACTATAAATATATTAAAACTATAGGAGTTTCTTTGTTTCGTAAAAAAACTTCTACCTCAAGACATTTTGGGCCATTAAGAGTTACTTTTAGAATTTTATATAATTTTAATAAAGTTAAAAATGAAGGTTCTTATATTGAAGCCGACGGAAGATTAAATAAGTGGAAATATGATCCTTTATTTATATTTGATGATACTTTGATTCATCAAAGCTTTAATGAAGAAGATGATCTAAGATATTGTGCTTTTATAGATATTCTTCGTCCTTCATATTTTGATGATATTATGAAAAATATTTTATCTATTGTTGGTTTTTTATTAAAGAAAACAAGAAGCATTTTTTATAAAAATTGGAAAATGATCTAATTTTCTAAAATTATTTTATTTACTTGGGACTAATATTTGTCTAACAACCTCTCCCTTAGAGAGTTTATCAAAACCTTCATTTAATTCATCAAAACCTATTTTTCCGTCTATTAATTTATCTACAGGCAATCGACCTTGTTGAAATAGATTTAAAAATCTAGGAACATCTCTAACAGGAACGCATGATCCCATATAACTTCCTAAAATAGATTTTTCTTGGGCAACTAAGTCTCCGTGATTAAAGCTAAATTCTGCATTAGCGGGAGAAAGACCTGCAGTGACGATAGATCCTCCATAACGAACAATAGCATATGCAGTATTCATTGCTGGAATAACACCAGCTAAATCTATAGCAAAATCAACTCCACCATTAGTTAAGTCTCTGATAGCTTGCACTGTATCTTTATTTTTACTATCAAAACAGTGTGTTGCACCAAGTTCTTTAGCTCGTTCAAATTTAGAAGGATCAATATCAATTGCTATTATAGTTTCTGCACCACCAAGCTTAGCCCCCATAACACCATTTAACCCAACTCCTCCTAACCCAATTATAGCAACAGAGTCACCAGGTCGTATTCTTGCAGTATTAATAACTGCTCCAACACCAGTCATGACAGCACAGCCAAACAAAGCCGCATCCTCTATATTAATAGATTTGTCAATAACAACTACAGACCCTCTATCAACAACTGTATACTCTGACATACAAGATATACCTGTGTGATGATTTAATATGGTACCTTCTGAGTCAGAAAGTCTGCTCCCACCAGACATTAATTGTCCTTTTCCTTTAGTTGCAGCTGCTAGTTCACAGACTTGAGGCCTTCCTTCTAAACAACGGCGACAGCGTCCACATGAAGGCGAGAACTGAAATGATACATGATCTCCTACTTTTATATCTCTTATAGCGCTTCCAAGTTCAACCACTTCTCCTGATCCTTCATGGCCAATAACTAACGGCAAAGGCATTATTCTTGAGCCATTTATAACTGAAAGATCTGAGTGACATAACCCTGCCCCTTTTACTTGAACAAGAATTTCATTTGCAAGTGGAGGAGAAATTTTAATTTCTTCAATAGATAAAGGTTTTGAAATTTTATATGGAGCCGTTGAAGTGTTAGTTCTAATTACTGCTGCTCGACTAGTTATTGACATCTATGTTTTCCTACTCTCTATCTTTACTGGCTCACCATGGGGTGTGGATAAATAAGCTTCTGTCCAATCATCTTTTAATAAATCTAATACTTTTGAACTTCCCATTTTTTTTAATATTATAATTTTCTCTAATGCTATTAACCAACAATTAAAATAATCATCATTACCATCTAAAGAACTTAATTTTAACCTTTTATTATTTAAAGCTTCGCCAAAAACTTCAACAAACTCAACCCACTTGAAATTTCCTTGTTCTGATAACTGTATAGTCATAGCGAATAATTGACTGTGCCAAGGACTTTTGAAAACAATGTCATCTTGATTTTTATTTAAATGTGGTAATTTATAGTCTAATTTTTTTATCATATACTTTGCTCAAAATTTTTATCAATCTTGGCTTATTAGATATGGTTCCCACAAATCTAAATAAATGCTATCGTCGCTATCTTCTGCCATTATACCCCATAACTCTTTGCCTTTAAACTCTACAGTATATAAAGGCATAGGGTTTTCACCATTTCCATGAGCATTTTTATCGGGTAAAACATGTGTTCCATGATATGAAAAAATTTTACCTATACGTCCCATAACATATGAAGGCAATCGAGTATGGCCACCATTAATGTCCTGATTTGGGCTATAGCTCATAGCTTTAACAGTATCACCTAGTTTAAATTGGGGATTAATTTCTGTTTCTCGAATAGATGGTCCTCCCCACCCTAATGTTTTTTCAACGTCTTTTGCTAACCAAACTCTCTTATCCAGTTCAGAGTTTTGACTAGGTTTGTGGTCTTTTCCTTCTTTTTCAATTAAAGCAACAAAATCTTTTAAATCGTCAAATGAAACAATTTTTTTCTTTACCAGAAGATTAGTCATTCCAGCTAGCCATTTTTCATAATATGAATAATTCATATAATCTTTTGGAGGCAGACATTCTCTATAATGTCTACTTACATCTATATTCCACTCACCTAGTCCACCTGCTGCTAAAGTAAGAGCCCATGCTTTTGCATGCCATTTATACTTAAAAGTTGGTTCATTATTTTCAACTTCATTATTTTTATTTCTAGGAATAGGAATAGGGCCATCACCATACCTTCCACCCATATCATGTAACCTAATCATCTAACTTTCTCCGGTAGTCCTGTTCCAATCATAGAATTACGAGTTACCAATTTAGCTAATTCGATTTCATTCATATTTTCAGTGCCTTCTGGTCGCATAGGTAAGACTAAATACCTAAGTTCCGCAGTTGAATCCCATACTTTTATTTTGACATTACTATCAACTTTCATTCCAAATTCTGATAGAACTTTTCGAGGTTCTCTGACTGTTCTGGATCTATATTCGTCACTCTTGTACCACGTTGGAGGAATACCTAATACTGGCCAAGGATAACAACTACAAAGTGTACACACTATAACATTATGAGTGTCAGACGTATTTTCTACAACAATCATATTTTCACCTTGTCGTCCTTGATAATTCAACTCTCTTATTGCGGAAGTCGCGTCAGCAAGTAATCTTTCTTTATAATCATTATCCATCCAAGCTTTAGCAACAACTTTAGCTCCATTTTGAGGTCCAATTTTATTTTCATAAGTATCAATTAATTCATCTAAAGTATTAGGGTCAATTAAGCCTTTACTTAATAATAAGGATTCGATTGCTTTAACTCTTAACTCTGGATCTGATGGTAAGAG
>CAZFKZ010000033.1:0-20858 GCA_964519035.1 uncultured Rhodobacterales bacterium
AAGGCTTTAGAAGCCTACGAACAATTAAAAGATTAAAATCTATTTGAATGAATAGTGGATAAAAATTAATTAAATGGCTGGTGAAGATATAAAAATGAATATTAAAGCTTATGCCTTAAAGGTTGAAGTTGATCATGTGTCTTCACCTGAAAAATTTAATTATGAAAAAGACCCATTTGTAGTCTCATACAGTAATATAAGTTGCTATAGCAGGCCAGAAATAGGTAATCATATTTTAATAGGTACCGGAGACCTTGAATGTGATGAAAGAATTTTCGTATATCCAGATAATTAGGCTGATAATTTTTCAGATCAATGGAATACTCATGTTTTACGTCTAGCTCAGAGATATTCTGATTTTCTAATTTCGTCTAAAGTAAAAGATGTAGTTCATTATACGACATTTCAGACGATTAGATTCCAATATATAATAAATCTGATTTATCTAGATTTTTATGGCTCTTAGTACAAGTGGCAATCAATATAAAAACGCACTAGCAGCTGGTATTTTAATTTCAGAGTTAATTGAGTATTATGAAAATGTTAATGACAAAACTCCACCCACTGCTAATCTGAAACATATTAATACTAACACTAGTTTGGCGTTTTGTTCTAGAAATAGGAAAATCAAGAAAGAAGCATGTCTTTGTTGGGTTAAATAAAAACTTAATTGTCTAGAGAATTTTCTATGTTTAATTTATGTATTTTTCAAGCAGGACCAATCAACGAAAAATTAATTTCTATTTACCCCTCATACGATAATATGTTTTGCTCACTTTTAAAACTTAAAAAAAGAAAGTGGAACGTAGAAGTTTTTAATATTTATGAAAATAAATTCCCAACTGACTTAAAAAAATTTGATGGATTTATTATTACTGGAAGTGCGTTTGGAGTTTATGACAAGTATCCTTGGATAACAAAATTATTAAAAATAATAAAAAAAATAGCTGATACTGAAATACCACTAGTCGGAATTTGTTTTGGACACCAAGCTATAGCAGAAGCTCTTGGCGGAAAAGTTAAAAAATCAGATAAGGGATGGGGAATAGGAGTTAGTGAAACTTTTTTTAAAAATAATAAAGTTTGGCTAACCGATATAACTAAATTGCAATTAATTTATTTTCATCAAGATCAAGTAATTAAACTACCACCGAATGCTGAACTAATTGCAGGAAACAAATTTTGTAATATTGCATCTTTTACTTTAAAAGAATCAATTTTTACACTTCAAGGTCACCCAGAGTTCTCAATAGATTTCAGTTTAAAATTATTAGAAGCACGGAAAAATGATTTAGATTTTCAAATTTATTCTAATGCAAAAAATCAATTTAAAAAAAATCAGCATGAAGGTCTAAATATAAGTCAAAATATCATCAACTTTCTTGAAAAAAAATATTAAATTTTAATCAATATAAGAACAACAATAATTAACTATATCTAAAACTTTAACTTTAAAAGAAGTTCCTTTAGGGACGTTAAAGCTCATACTTGATGAAATATTTGTCCATTCAGATTGACCACTAAGCTGATAACTTAAATTACCTGAGATAATATCCATTATTTCTTTTGAAGAGGTATTGAACTCATATTCTCCCGGTAACATAACCCCTAACGTTTTTATTGATCCGTCATTAAAAGATATATTTCTGCTAATAACTTTGCCATCAAAATATATGTTAGCTATTTTTTCAACATTAACGTTCTTAAAATTTGACATTGTTTAACTTTCTAAAACTATTGATTATTTTTTATATATTAACTTATTTTGGTTTAATAAAATATTTTTGTTTTATAGCCGTATATTATAACTTAATGTATCAAGATAGTTTTAAATTTATGGAGACTTATATGTATGCTATTAAAGTTTGGACATCAAAAAACGAAAATGACTGGTTCTTGCTTAGAGATTTAAACGATTCTGTTGTACATATTTGGACTAGAAAAGAAAAAGCTCAAGAAGTTTTAGACGCATTAACCTGTCAAAAAGCAGAAATTACTCAAGAGATTCCTGCCGCTGCATTATTAAAAGCTACTGAAAAGAAACAAAATCAAAAGAATGTATAATTTGATATAATTTTTTATTAGTAATTTTAGTATAGTCATGAGTTATTTATCAAAAAAACCTACTTGGAAAGTTAGGTATGAAGTAACATTTCACGGAAACGATCCCTTAAAGGGTTCATTTCGTGAAATAAAGGAAAATACAATTTTAATAGGGGAAGACCTTCCATTAAAATATGAAATGCCTTTTACCACTAAGGAAAATGTTGAGATCAATTTTTTATTATGGGTTGATGGTTTACCAGTTGAAAATTTAATTAAATTACCGCATGATTACTATGATCCTAAAGTGCTGTATGCTGAAGAGTCCATAGAAGTTTTAGAAATTGTTCAGCTAAATAATAAATAATTTAATGTTTTAATTGAAGGAGAGTTACAATGAAAATTGAAGGTGGATGTTATTGTGGTAAAATAAGATACGTATCTGAAGGAGATGCTCAAGCTTCAATTCAATGTCATTGTAGAGAATGTCAATATATCACCGGTGGTAATCCAAATGTAATAATGATAATGCCATTAGATGAATTTAAGTTTGTTAAGGGGCAACCTCAAGAATTTAAGAGAGATGATTTGGAAAACGCAGTTACCAGATTATTTTGCAATAAGTGTGGGACAGCGATTGGTACAAAAAGTCCAACAAGACCTAATTCTATTATTTTAAAGGTTGGAACATTTGATGATCCATCAATTTTTATTCCAGCTGTAGCAATTTTTACAAAAGATAAACAAAACTTTCATCATATAGATGATAATATAAAAGCTTTTGAAAAAAGACCATAAGAAATATAATCTTTAATGAAAGCACAAAAAAGTTTAGAAACAGTTTCTGTTGTAATACCTACACTTAATAGATGTCTTTTATTAAAAAGAGCTATTGATTCAGTATTAAATCAAAGTGTAAGTCCTAATGAAGTTATTGTTATAGATAATGGTTCATCAGATGAAACTATAAACATGATTTCAACTAATTATCCTGATATAATCTTCTTAACTGAAGAAAAAATAGGAGTTAGTGCTTCTAGAAATCAAGGAATTAAAAAATCTAACTCTGAGTGGGTTGCTTTTTTAGATTCTGATGATGTTTGGGAACCCTTTAAATTAGAAAAGCAATTGACTTTCAATAATAGATTTAAAACTAATTTTAGGTTTATTCATACTAATGAAACTTGGATTAGAAATGGGAAATTTTTAAATCAAATGAAAAAACATGAAAAATCTGGTGGAGACCTTTTTAAAAATTGCTTAAAGCTATGTTGTATTTCGCCAAGTAGTTCTATGATAAAAAAAGAAGTTTTCAAAGATTATGGTTTCTTTGATGAAGAACTTCAAGTTTGTGAAGATTATGATATGTGGGTTCGCATAACGGCAAAAGAAAATGTAGGTTACCTTTCTGAGCCTCTGGTAATTAAATATGGTGGTCATTCAGATCAATTATCAAAAAAATATTGGGGTATGGATAGATTTAGAATTAAATCTTTAGAAAAAAATATTAATTCTAATTGGTTTTCAAAAGATCAAAATAAATACGCTTATGAAACTTTAATTAAAAAATTACAGATTGTTCTTTCAGGTGCAAAAAATAGAAATAACACCAAATTATCTAATATTTATTCAGAAAAACTTGGGTTTTGGCAGTCTTGTTCTAATAGTATTAATTATGATTAAACAAAAAATAGAACCTAAAGATGAAGCTTCTATTAGATGGGTAATAGCACTCAAGCAAGAAGCCCAGCCTATTATTGAACACTATAAAATGAAATTATCATCAGGAAATAATATTTTTCCAATTTATAAAAATTTTGATCAATCTCATTGGCTAGTTATATCTGGAATTGGACGAGATAATTCTGCCGCGGCAACATCGTATCTTTATGAAAAAAGCAACTCATCTAAATATTCATCCTGGATTAACCTAGGTATTGCAGGAAGTGGAAAAGGTAATTATGGTGATATATGTTTAGTTGATAAGATTAAAAATAACGCTAACTCTAAAACAACTTATCCAGACGTAATTAAAAAATCTAATTTTACCAGAATGGAACTTCTTACTACTGATAAACCAATTACAGATTATAGATCTAAAGAGTTGATAGATATGGAAGGTAGCGCTTTTTTTGATATAGCAAGTAAATTTTGCTCTAGAGAGTTAATTGGTCTTATAAAAGTTGTTTCAGATGGTCCTTTAAATGATATTAAAAAATTAAATAAATCAAAAATATTTGATCTTATCAATTCTAACCTTATTTCAATTTTAAAAATAAGTTCATACTATGAAACCTTATCTAAAAATGAAAAAAAAAGAATAGCAAAACCTGATTTATTTTTTCAGATATGTAAGAGGTGGCATTTTACAATAGCGCAACAACATCAATTGGAATATTTAGTCAGACGTATAAATAATTTTGATGCCAATGAGAATGGTTTTTTCTTTTTAGAAGAATGTTCAAGTTCTAAGTCTGTTATAAATGTGATGAAGAATAAAATAAAAAATTATGAAGTTGATTGGGGAAGTAGTTGATAGAAACTATTTATATAGAAAAGAACATAATAGATCATCCAAGAACTAAATCTATATTATCGAAGTTTAAAAAAGCTAGATGTATAGAAATTGATAGATATAGTGAGATTTTTAATAAGCGTAACCAAAATTTTCGGACACAAAAAAAAAATCCAGCATTAATATTAGCCTATAAGCATGACGGTTTTGTTTTGCCAACTCCTGAAGGTTTTGGAATAGGGGGCACTAAGAACTATTATTTCTCTCACATGTATAATTGTATATATGATTGTAGGTATTGTTTTTTACAAGGAATGTATTCATCTGCAAATTACGTTGTGTTTGTAAACTTTGAAGACTTTGACGTTCAAATAAAAAAAGTAATTGAAGAAAATATTAGTAATAAGTTAACTTTTTTTTCAGGATATGATTGCGATTCACTTGCTCTTGAAAATATAACGGATTTTGCAAAGCATATAATTCCTTTATTTGAAAAATATCCAGGAGTTGATATCGAATTTCGAACAAAAAGCACTCAAATAAAACCTTTTAGCTCTATTGAACCTCTAGATAATTTTGTCATTGCTTACAGTTTAATGCCGGATGTGATGTCAAAATCCTTAGATAATAAAACGCCTTCTGTCCAAAAGAGAATTGAGGCAATGTCGTCTTTAGCTTCTAAAGGTTGGAAAATAGGTTTAAGATTTGATCCTTTAATTCATGGTAAAAATTGGAAATCTTTATATGAAGAACTTATAAATAAAGTCTTTAACTCTATCCCGAAAGTATCTATTCATTCTGTTAGCTTTGGTTCACTGAGATTTCCTAAGGAAATGTTCAAGGATATTATTAAATTATATCCAGATGAAATTCTTTTTTCAGGGCCTTTGTCACAAAAAAAAGAAATAGTTTCCTACGACAATAATATAGAAGAAGAGATGACTAAGTTTTGTGAAGATTTAACTAGAAGATACATAAGTGAAAGTTATATATTTAAATGCTCTGCTTCTCAATAATGTTGGATAATTTTTATGGATGATAAATGTATTTTAGTTACAGGGAGTTCAAGTGGAATTGGCCGTTCAATTGTTATAAAACTTTTAGAATCTGGGGCTCGTGTTATTGGATTAGCCAGAGATCACAGTAAATTTAAATTAAAGAATAAAAATTATTTAACTTATAATGTAGATTTGAATGACTTTGATAGTTTAAAAAAAATAATGATAAAAATTATTAGAGAAAATAACCAAATTAATGGTTTAATAAGTAATGCAGGATATGGAGAATTTGGTCCGTTAGAAAATTTTTCTATTGAAAAAATTAACTCTTTCATAGCTTTGAACCTTACTTCTCATATTGTAATAACTAAATTATTATTACCTCATTTAAAAAAGAATAAATCAGGTGATATTATATTTATGGGATCTGAAGCTAGTTTGTCAGGTGCCAAGAATGGAAGTTTATATTGTAGTGCTAAATTTGGCCTTAGAGGTTTTTCACAATCAATAAGACATGATGTTTCATCTAGTAATATTCGTGTTTGTATTATAAATCCTGGAATGGTACGAACAAATTTTTTTGAAAAATTAAGCTTTACTCCAGGAGATGATAATAGTAACGCTATAAATCCTGAAGAAATAGCAAAAGTTGTTTTAAATACTTTAAAGATGAAAAAAAATACCTTAGTAGAAGAAATTAATATTTCTCCATTAAAAAAAGTCATTAAATTCTTTTAAACTAAAATATTTATTTATTGGACATTAACAATATGACAAAATTATTTATAATTATAATAACTTTTTCACTTATAATTCATAAATCGTTGTTTGCTGAAATTATAGAAATAAACAATGATAAAATTAAAAACTTAATAAAATCTGGTGTCCCCATAATTGATATTAGAACAGAAAATGAATGGCAGACAACAGGAGTAATTCCAAATAGCAATTTAATAACCTTTTTTGATAATAGTGGTAAATATGATTTAAAAAGTTGGTTAGCAGAAATAGAACATATAAACCCAGACTTTAAATCAATTATACTTATTTGTAGAAGTGGTAGAAGAAGTCACATAGTTGCTGAGATGATTAACCAAAGTTTTAATTATCCAATTTATGATGCGAGTGGCGGGATGAACTCTTGGGTGGAATCAAAACTAAAAGTTATTAAACCATAATTGTTTTTTTAATTTACAACTCTGATTAAATTATTAATTTTATTACAAACTGAAAAAAATTAATTTTTTCTGTGACAGAATTATTAATATCACTAGAACCTGTTAACCAATTGTCAACATTTTTTGTTTGTCAGAAAAGGTTGATGGTTATGAATGAAATTAATTCTTTTATGTGCGCTTTTAGTTATAATCGCAAAACCGCTTTTTTGTTATATATTTCACAAAAGTAAAGTAAATCGTCATTTACATGATAAAAAAAGGGTTTTTTTATTCCTACCTTTTTCCATTCATACTATCTGTCATCTCTTAAAAGTCTGCGTAGTGAATTTTCAAAGGATGGTTTTTAACTTAAAGTTTCAATTCTAGCATTTATTGATTTAATTGCTGGCTTTGCCCACATAGGCCTATATTACCATAGTAAAAATTCTACTGTCTTCTTAAAGTTGGTTATGGGAGCTAATAATTATGGTATGATATTATATGTTGATCTATAATTAATATTAAATTTTTCATGGATTTTGAACTTGTTTAGATATGTATAACTTCTACACATTTAAACTTCAATTTACTCTTATTTTCAGTTTAGATTAAAAATTGTAATTATTCAGTCAATTCTTTCATAGCTAGGAGAAATTGTGAAACTTCTTCGTGAGAATTATAGTGACACAAAGATACTCTTATACAACTATCTAAATTAAGAGGGTTTAAAATATTTCCAGAATAATGATCCGCTTTACGAAGATGAGTTCGTATTCCTTGTTTATTTAATTTTTCAACAACTTCAGAGGATGGCATACCATCCACATAAATAGATACTAGTCCTTCTCGAGCAGGATTTTTTAAACCTCCAATAATCTTAACTTTTTCTATTTGTGATAAACCTGGAATATTACCTGTCCCAAAAATCATAGTATCTGTTAATCCTTTTTCATGATCATGGATAGCCGTTCCAGCAGCTAAAAATTTTTCTCTTCTATCATTGCTGTCAGTAAATTGTTCACCCAACCATTCAAAGTATGACACAACTTCTGATAACGTTGCATATGCTCCTGTATCTCTGGTTCCAAGCTCCCATGTGTCGGTTGGTCCATCAACTAGGGAGTCATGTGGTAAATTTGTTAATCGATCAGATATCCAAGCTAAACCAAATCCATGCCTTGAAAACATTTTATAAGGGGATATCACATACCCATCTATATTATAGCTTTGGATGTCGATTTGACCATGTGCAGCATGTTGAATACCGTCAACTATAATAAAGCAGTGAGGCGAAATAGATCTAATTTCATTAGCTATTTTAGCAATATCCATACTCATTCCTGTTACAGGAGAAGTGTGTAATATTGTAGCCACTTTTGTATCTTCTGTTAAATGCTGTTTATATTCTTCGTCAGTTACCAGGCCTAACTCATTATTATGAGGAACCATAATATGCTTTTTCCCAGAAATTTTTGCCCATCTATTACATGCGCTCCTTGTAGCAGGGTGTTCAACAGTTGAGCCAATAACTAATCCCTCTTGATCAGTTCCCAAACAGGCATTCATTATAAGGCGAAATAATAATTCAGTCCCGCTTTCACCAACAAAAAATTGACCAGATGGTGCATTCATAAATGATCTCATATCATTCTTTGCTTTATTTATAACTCTTACAAGTTCGTGAGATCCTGGATTGTCTCTACCTTGGTTATCTGGAATGGCAGCATAAGTTTTAGAACACTCAACAACTGATTTTAAAGTAAGAGCTCCACCAGCGTTTTCAAAAAATATACGTTTGCCTTGAACTGGACAGGTATCAATTTGGGCGAATTGACTTCTGATACTAGCTTGAATATCAATTGGAATGTTTTGCATGTTTTTAACTCTATCAGATTACATTGATGAAATATTAAGTATATTCTTCTATCAATTTTAGTTTCTATTTTCTATTATTTTTTATTATAATATAAATTCAATATACAAAATTAGGTATTTAAAAATGAAAAAAAATAAAAGAATTTTTGTAACAGGTGGTTCAGGAAAAGCAGGAAAATATTTAATTCCATTTTTAATAGAACAAGGACATTCTGTATTAAATGCGGATTTAAAGCCCTTGGACTATTTGGGTGTTGATAATATTATTGTTGATGTAACAAATTCAGGTGATCTATTTAACGCTATGGCTGGCTATATTAATATAGCAGAATTAAAAGAGACGAATGGATTGCCTAGCTTTGACGCTGTAATTCATTTGGCTGCAATACCAAGAGTTCTAATTAGACCTGATAATGAAACTTTTCGAATAAACACCATGGGTACTTATAACGTTATTGAGGCTGCTACAAAGTTAGGCATCAAAAAAATTATTTTTGCCTCTTCTGAAACTACATATGGTTTTTGTTTTGCATCAGGGTATCCAACTCCTAATTGGTTACCTATAGAAGAAGATTATGAAACCAGTCCAACTGATAGTTATGGCTTATCAAAAGTTTTGAATGAAAAAACGGGCCAAGCCTTTCAAAAAAGAACAGGGTTTGATATCTACGCTCTAAGGATTGGTAATATAATAGAACCAGACGAATATCATAGATTCAAGGAATTCTCCGAGAATCCAAAAGTAAGGCTAAGAAACCTTTTTAATTATATTGACGCTCGAGATTTAGCTCAAGCAATAGAATTATGTGTGTTAAAGGATGGTTTAGGTTATGAGGTATTTAATGTTACCCATGATATTAACTCTGTCAGTTTAAAGACTAAAGATATTATAAATCAATTCTTTCCAAATGTTAAAATAAGAAGAGAATTGGGAGAATACGAAGCTATTTTATCAAATAAAAAAATTAAAGACAAATTAGGTTTTTTGCCAAAACATGATTGGAGAAATTACTGTAATATTAATTAATTATAGTAACGGCACGTCTGTTTTTAGACCAAGCCATTCCATTTGAACCAACAACTGCAGGCTTTTCCTTCCCATAAGAAATGACTTTTATTCTATCAGGATCAATCCCTTGAATAACTAAGTAGTCTCTTACAGCAGTAGCTCTTTGTTCTCCAAGAGCAAGGTTATATTCACGAGTGCCTCTTTCATCACAGTGACCCTCAACAATAAAATTTAAGTCTGTGTTCGCTCTTAAGAACCTAGATTGAGCATCTAGAAGGATTTTTGAAGATGAATCTAATGAAGCTGAATCATAATCAAAAAGCACTCTATCTCCAACAGCAATAAGCTTATCAGATGCTGTTTGTTTAGTTTTGGCAAATAAACTCTTAATAGCAGTACCTGAAGCAGCAGATCTTGTTTTAGAATCTGATGCTGAACTCTTACTCATAACTTTTTGAGATACAGTTTCACATGATGATAAAAGAATAGTTGATAAAACTGCAACTATTACCGTCAAATTACTTTTCATTAGATTTTCCTATTTTATAACCATTGTTAATTAATTTTGCAAACAACCTTGATACAGATTTTGGTTTAGTTTGCCTATCATTTTGACTTTCAGAAATATATCTATCTTTAATAGCAAATTCGCTTAAAAAGATCTCCTCAGAATTTTCTGATTTGAGTCTATAATGTAATATACCATTTAATAATTTTTTGTCAGTGATCAGATATTCTAAATCTAAATTATCTTTTCTAAAAATTTTAGTGTTTAGTTCGAGAATATTAATCATGTGCAAACACTCCTATCATTCAAAAATCATTACTTACCATTTTTTTTTATAGGGTGTGTGGACCTAATGTATTTAGGAATATAATTATAGATGATATAATAACAATATTTTTGTTTCTCGATTCGTGAATAGACATCATTGATTTAATTAAAAAAATACAATGTTAATTTCAATAGCAGTCTCAATTTATTATAGACTAGCCTAACTTAGTTTACTATTGACTTAAAATAATGTCTGATTATGAATATGAATGAAGTTTTAACTGAAAATGTTAAATTATTAAAATACTAAATGGATGGGGATTTAGTATATGGAAAAAATTTTAAAAGAAAACTTTTTACCTATTTGGCATCATTTTTTATTCTTTGAAATGTCTAGATCTAGACAAGCTATAAAAATGATTGGATCTGCTAATGGTTATTTGGTTTTTCAAGTTATATGTTGGCATTACATCTTAGTGATTATGAACTCCTCAGAAATATCTTATAAAGGATCCTATAGGGATGAGGTTGTCGATTTATGGAAGAAATTTGGTAAAGAGGGATTTGATACTAATACAGTCTTAACATATACTCTTGTTGCTGAATTAACAGGATTAAGTATTGAAACAGTTAGAAGGCAGGTAAAGAAATTAACAAACGATAATTGGGTCTCTTATTCAAAAAAAAGTGGAATAAAACTCGAGCCTAGTGAAGAAAATAATAAATTTTTAGCGGACACTTTTAATAAAAAAGAAGTAGAAAATTTTGCATTATTACTCAATGTTATTGAAAAGAAAAAATTAATTTAGTACTTTATGTCTATTATTAGAAAGAGTTTGATTTGGAAATTAGAAATAAAGTGATAGTAATAACAGGTGGAGCTGGTGGTATTGGATTAGCTATTGCCAAAATGTTTTTAACTGAAGATCCTAAGATTATAGTTTTGGCAGACATAAACTTTGATAATGTTGATTTAAAAAACAACAAGGTGATTTATAAAAACTGTAATATTGCCAGTGAATCAGAGTTGAATAATTTAATTGACGATATTAATGATGAATTTGGCCTAATTGATATATTTTGTTCTAATGCAGGAATTCTTACTTTAGGTGATGAACAATCCACTAACGAAGATTGGAATAAAAACTGGGATTTGCATGTAATGGCTCATGTTTTTGCTGCGAAAAAATTAATTCCAGATATGATTAAAAGAGGTTATGGATACTTTGTTAATACTTCATCGGCTGCAGGCTTGTTAAGTCATATAGATTCTGTAACTTACTCTACGACTAAACATGCTGCTATAGGTTTTGCTGAATGGTTAGCAATTACTTACGGAAAACAAGGTATTGGCGTTTCAGTTTTATGTCCTCAAGCCGTAAAAACCAACATGACTAAAGGACGTGAAAATGAGGTTTCAGCTCTTGATGGAATGATGGAACCAGATAAAGTAGCGTCAGAAGTTTTGGAGGCTGTTAAAAATGAAGTTTTTTTAATCTCGCCTCATCCTGAAGTTGTAGGTTATTTCCAAAATAAAGCTAATAACTATTCTAGATGGATAGGAGGAATGCAGAAATTAAGGAATAAATTAAAGTCTTTATAATCATATAGCATCAGCTACAGCGTTACCACATACTTTAGTATCGGCCTCTCCACCTAGGTCTCCAGTTCGATATTCTTTTTTCTCTAGAACTTCTTCTATTGCTTTGACAATATTGTTGGAAGCATCCTTGTGACCAAGATGATCTAGCATCATTGCTCCTGCCCAAATTTGTCCAATAGGGTTTGCTATACCTTTTCCAGCTATATCTGGTGCAGAGCCATGAACAGGCTCAAATAATGAAGGAAACTTTCTTTCAGGGTTAATATTTCCAGACGGAGCTATTCCTATGGTACCTGTACAAGCAGGTCCTAAATCAGAAAGAATGTCGCCAAATAAATTAGAAGCTACAACAACATTAAATTTATCAGGATTTAATACAAAGTGAGCGCATAAAATATCAATATGATATTTATCCCATTTTACATCAGTGTAATTTTTGGCCATTTCTACTACTCTTTCATCCCAATAAGGCATTGTAATAGAAATGCCATTAGATTTGGTTGCTGAAGTAAGGTGTTTCTTCTCAGTTTTTTGAGCTAACTCAAAAGCAAATTTTAAAACTCTATCAACTCCAATTCTAGACATGACAGTCTCTTGCATAACAATTTCTCTATCTGTATCAGGGTACATCTTTCCACCAATTGAAGAGTACTCACCTTCGGTGTTTTCTCTTATTATATAAAAGTTTATATCACCTGGTTTCCTGTTTGCTAAAGGTGAAGGTACTCCGGGCATTAACCTGACAGGTCTCATATTTATATACTGATCAAAGTCTCTCCTGAATTTTAATAATGATCCCCATAGTGATATATGATCAGGGATTTTCTCTGGCCAACCTACGGCACCAAAAAACAAAGCATCATGATTCCCAATTTGATTTTTCCAATCATCGGGCATCATTTGCCCATGTTTAGAAAAATATTCATAAGAACTAAAATCAAAATGATCAAAATGCAGATTAATTCCATATTTATTTGAAATAATTTCAAGAACTTTTAATGCCTCTGGCATCACTTCTGTTCCTATTCCATCTCCGGGAATTACTGCTATATTGTATTTGTTTTTAGTCATAATATATCCTTATTTTAATTGCTTATTCAACTGGGGTCCAAGGGGCTGCTGTCATTAATTTATTTTCTTGTGTTAACACAAGAGGTCTAAATTCAGTTGCAAATTTTATAAAATCTTTGTCAGCATAAATTGTTGCCCACAATTCTCTTCGTTTATTATCATCTTCGAATTGCCAAACATGAATAATTTGATTTAAAGCTCCCACATCACCAATAAAATATCTTACTATATTTTTATTATATTTTTTAAGTGCAGGCCATCCAAGTTCATTATAAATTTGTATAGCTTGTGCTAACTTACCAACATGAAGTGTATAGGTTCTTAGCTCAAAAATGCTCATTTTGATCTCCATTAAATATTTAAAACTTTTAAAGTATGATTGAGTTTTAATTCATTATTCTTTAATAATATCATATCAGAAAAAATAAGGAAATTTAATGGATATTTTAGAAATAAAAGATTTAGAAAAAATAGCGCAGAAAAAAGTACCTAAAATGTTTTTTGATTATGCTAATTCTGGATCATGGTCTGAGACAACATATCGGGAAAATGTAACTGATTTTCAAAAAATAAAGTTAAGGCAAAGAGTTGCTGTAGATATGTCAAACAGAACACTTGCGACTGAAATGGTAGGACAAAAAGTATCAATGCCTGTGGCTATAGCGCCTACAGGTCTCACCGGAATGCAACATGCAGATGGTGAAATTTTAGCAGCTCAAGCTGCAGAAGAGTTTGGTGTTCCTTTTACATTATCAACTATGAGTGTCTGTTCTATTGAAGCTGTCGCTGAAAAAACAAAAAATCCTTTTTGGTTTCAATTATATGTCATGAAAGATAAAAAATTTATGGAGCGTTTAATAGATAGAGCTAAAGCAGCAAAATGTAGTGCTTTAGTTTTAACATTGGATTTGCAAATTCTTGGGCAAAGGCATAAAGATATTAGAAATGGATTGTCAACCCCTCCAAAATTAACTCCTAAACATTTATATCAAGTCCTTACTCGACCAAGTTGGTGTTTGAAAATGTTAACAACCAGAAATCATTTTTTTGGAAATATCGTAGGTCACGTTGATGGAATTGATGACATAAGATCTTTAGGTTCGTGGATTGGAACTCAATTTGACCCGATGCTTGATTGGAAAGAAGTTGAATGGATTAGAAAGAGGTGGGGTGGTAAATTAATTATAAAGGGTATACTTGATTCAGAAGATGCCAAACTAGCTGTTAATACTGGAGCAGATGCAATCATTGTATCAAATCATGGAGGAAGGCAACTAGATGGTGCATCATCAACAATTAATATTTTACCTGAGATTGTTGATACAGTAGGTAAAATGACTGAGATACACTTAGATGGTGGAATACGTTCGGGGCAAGATGTTGTAAAAGCCATGTGTCTAGGTGCAAAAGGCACTTATATTGGAAGAGCATTTCTTTATGGTCTTGGAGCTTTAGGAAAAAAAGGAGTTTCAAAAGCTTTAGAAATTATTCAAGCTGAAGCTGATATGACTATGGCATTATGTGGAAGAAGAGACGTTCAAGACTTAAATCTTGAAAATATCTATAAGAAAAAATAGTTATTATATATTGAGGTACTTTAATGCCTAAAATAAATAAATTAACGACATATGACCTTAGGTTTCCAACATCAAACAATTTAGACGGATCTGATGCTATGAATCCAGATCCTGATTATTCTGCCGCCTACGTAGTTCTTGAAACTGATACTTCATTATTAAAAGGTCATGGTTTTGTTTTTACTATAGGACGGGGAAATGATCTTTGTTGTGATGCAATTAAAGCACTCCAACATCTAGTTATTGGTCTTGACTTAGAATGGATAAAAAATAATCAAGCAGATTTTTGGAGGCGAATGACATCTGATACTCAATTGAGGTGGGTAGGGCCTGAAAAAGGAATAATCCATATGGCAAGTGGAGCTATAATAAATGCTGTTTGGGACTTGTTAGCTAAATTTGAGGATAAGCCATTATGGAAATTAATTGTTGATATGAGTCCGCATGAATTAGTTAATACAATTGATTTTAGACACATGACGGATGTTTTAGATAAAGAAGAGGCTCTAGCAATACTTCAGTTAAAACATAAAACAAAACAAAATAGAATATCAATATTAGAGACTGAGGGGTACCCTTGTTACGTTACTTCTGCTGGATGGTTGGGTTACAGCGATAATAAACTTAAGACATTATGTTTAGAGGCTAAGAAAAATGGGTTTGAATATGTAAAACTCAAGGTTGGTAAAAACTTAAAAGATGATATGAGAAGATTAGATATTGCAAGAAGCACGCTTGGTTCTGATATAAAAATCATGATTGATGCTAATCAGGTTTGGGAGGTAGATCAAGCAATAAAATGGATGAAATCTTTAGCTGAATTCAACCCGTATTTTATCGAAGAACCGACAAGTCCAGACGATATAATAGGACATAAAAAAATTAAAGAGGCAATATATCCGATTAAAGTTGCTACTGGAGAAGCTGTTCAAAACCGTATTATCTTCAAGCAATTAATTTCTGAACAAGCTGTCGATATTATTCAAGTGGATGCGTGTAGGATGGGGGGATTAAATGAAGTAATTGCAGTTCAATTAATGGCTGCGAAGTATAATATACCTGTATGGCCTCATGCAGGAGGTGTAGGTTTATGTGAATATTCTCAGCATTTAGGAATGATTGATTATTTATGTGTTTCAGCTGATAAATCAAGACAAGTGATTGAGTATGTTGATCATTTACATGAACATTTTATAAACCCTTGTCACATTGAGAAAGCTTCTTACACCTTACCAAAAGAAAGTGGGTTTTCAGTTGAAATGAAAAAGGAAACTTTACAAAAAAATTTATTTACAGGTTAGAGTAAATTTTTTGAGCAGCCGTTCCCATTTCTTTAATACATATTAGTGAAGTAGGAAGTTGAATTGGATTGCTTAAAAAAGCATGCATTTGTCCAGGAAATAAACGATAATGCACCTCATTTTTAAATGATTCTAAACGTCTTCTATATGCATCACCCTCATCAACTAAAGGGTCAAGTCCAGCTCCAAATATATAAGTAACCGGCAAATTAGATAAATCAGGAGTTAATAGAGGTGATGCCCTCCAATCAACTTGCTCTTCAATAGTATTTAAATAATGATTTGCAAAATATTTTATAGTTTCTTTATCTAAAATTAAACCTTCCAATTGAATATCAATTGAACGCCTGCACATTGTCATATCAACCCAAGGATAGACAAGTATTTGTCCGTGAATTTTAGGAATTTTTCCTTCTTTGGATAATATCGTTCCAATTGTAGCTAAAGCTCCTCCTGCGCTATCACCGCATAAAATAATTTTTTTACGATTAAATTTTAATTCTTTTGAGTTTATTACTTCTCTTATAGCATCCTCAGTATCAATTATTGCTGCAGGAAATTTATGTTCTGGAGCTAGTCTGTAATCAACAGCAATTACTTTAGCTTTGGCTTCTTTGCATAAATGTCTGCATACTAAATCATGACTTTCAAGATCTCCCATAACAAAACCACCGCCATGAAAATAAATAATTAATGGCAAATTATTCTCGCTATCATTATTTGTAGATGAGTCAAAATACTCTCTTAAAGGAATTATCCCTAGACTGCCATTAACAGAAAAATTTTTTACGTTCGTTATTTCAACTTTATGTTCTTCAGGTGTTTCCGCCATTTTAGCTCGTAATGCCCTGAGTTCTTGAGGAGTGAAACTTTCTAGTCTAGGCGCATTATTCAAAACTCTATCGTCTATTAACGCTTGTGTATCATCATCAATTTGCATTTTTTATTCCACTAAAATATGATTTTTCAAATTGTTAAATTATCTTTTTAATTCTATTAAAATAAAATATCATATCAAGTTATTAATAAATTTAGATGTGAGAAAAATAAAATGATAATTATATTATTAGTTATTATCGTTATAGCTTTGATAATTTTGCCATTACTTGTATCAAGATTTGCTGAAAAAAAATCTAAAAAATAAATATTAGCCTAGACTAACTTACTTATGCTAAATTAATTATATTAGTATATTGACGTTTTAATTGATTTATATATTTTATAAAGTTCGAATTAACTTGATATGAAAGAACACTTCAATAATGTCTAATAATATAAATAAAAATATATTAATCATCATACTTTCTTCTGTTCTATTTTTAACAAATAATGCTTTTGGAAAAGAAGAAAAAAAATTTAAAGCTATAACTACTTTTACAGTCATTGCCGATATGGCAAAAAATGTTGCCGGTGACTTTGCTACAGTAGAATCTATTACTAAACCTGGAGCCGAAATTCATGGTTATTCACCAACTCCTAGAGATATATTGAGGGCTCAAGATGCAGATCTTATTTTATGGAATGGGTTAAATCTTGAGATATGGTTTAAACAGTTTTATAAAAATTTAGAGAAAATTCCTAGTATAACTTTATCCGATGGAATTGCCCCAATGGGTATTAATGAAGGGACATACAAAGGTAAACCAAACCCACATGCCTGGATGTCTCAAGAAAGTGCAATGATTTATATAGATAATATTGTAGAAGGCTTTTCTAAATATGACCCTAAGAATGCAAACGTATATTTTAGAAATGGACAAAAATATAAAGAAAAAATAATGGTAACTATTCAACCATTAAAAGAAATTATTTTAAAAATACCAGAAAATAAAAGGTGGCTTGTTAGTTGTGAAGGAGCATTTAGTTATTTAGCTCGTGATTTTAAATTAAAAGAGCTTTACCTCTGGCCAATTAATGCAGAGCAGCAGGGAACACCACAACAAGTTCGCAAGGTAATTGATGGGGTAAATAATAATAACATAGAAGTGATTTTCTGTGAAAGTACGGTTAATAATGATCCAGCAAAGCAAGTTGCAAGAGAAACTTCTGCTAATTATGGTGGATTTTTATATGTTGACAGTCTAAGTAAACCTGATGGTCCCGTTCCAACTTACCTAGAATTACTCCGTGTTACTTCTGAAACTATTGTTTTAGGGCTTTTAGGAAATAAAAAATAATGTCAAAATTAGATAATTCATTAGGTATTATAGCTGAAAATATATCAGTCAAATATAAAAATGGTTATGTTGCATTAAGGGATGTAAGTTTTGAAATACCTCAAGGTTCTATTACTGGATTAGTTGGAGTAAATGGAGCTGGAAAATCTACAATATTCAAAGCAATAATGGGTTTTGTTCCATGTTCTTTAGGTCAAATAAAGGTGTTAGGTGACACAGTTCAAAAAGCATTGAAATCAAACATAATTGCTTACGTTCCTCAATCCGAAGAGGTCGATTGGACATTTCCTGTTTTAGTAGAAGATGTTGTTATGATGGGAAGGTATGGAAATATGGGTTTTTTAAGGATACCTAGTAAAAAGGACTTTGAATCTGTTTATAACGCTCTAGCAAAAGTAGATATGGTTGAATATGCTAAGCGACAAATTGGTGAATTATCAGGTGGACAGCGAAAACGTGTATTTTTAGCAAGGTCAATTGCTCAAAATAGCCATGTTATTCTTTTAGATGAACCATTCACAGGGGTAGATGTTCAAACTGAAGAAGCCATAGTTGACTTATTAAAAAAGATGAAGACTGAAGGTAAAGTTATATTAGTTTCAACTCATAACCTTGGGTCTGTTCCTGAATTTTGCGATCATGTTGTAATAGTAAATAAAACAGTTTTGAACTATGGACCAATAGAAACTAATTTTACTCATAAACACTTAGAAAAAGCGTTTGGTGGGGTATTAAGACACCTAGTTATCAGTGGTAAAGATCTTCACGATGATGAGGATCATAGACAAGTATCAATATTAACTGACGATGAAAGACCCTTTGTAACCTATGACGGGAAACATCACACTATTAGAGAAAAAGAATGATACAGGAATTGTTATTACCTTTTAATTACAGTTATATGGTTAATGCTATGTGGGTTAGCTCTTTAGTTGGAGCAATCTGTGCCTTTTTATCATGTTATTTAATGCTAAAAGGGTGGTCATTGATTGGAGATGCCTTGTCTCACTCAATTGTCCCTGGAGTTGCTTTAACTTATTTAATAGGTTTGCCTTTTTCTTTAGGTGCTTTTTTTTCAGGAGGACTTGCAGCAGGTGCAATGTTGTTTTTAAAACAAAGAACAGATTTGAAAGAGGATGCAGTCATCGGGTTGATCTTTAGTTCATTTTTTGGTCTTGGTTTATTTATAGTTTCAATATCACCAACTTCAGTTGATGTAAAAACAATTACTTTAGGAAATATTCTTGCGATAACTCCTAATGATACTCTTCAGTTAGCTATAATTGGTTTTACTACGCTTTTGATATTAACGTTAAAATGGAAGGATTTCTTAGTAGTTTTCTTTGATGAAAATCATGCAAGGTCCATAGGTATTAACCCAGTTAAAATAAATCTTCTTTTTTTTACATTGCTTTCAGCATCATGCGTGGCAGCATTGCAAACAGTAGGTGCATTTTTAGTTATTGCATTAATTATAACGCCTGGTGCGACGGCCTATCTTTTAACAGATAACTTTCCGAGACTAATAATAGTTAGTGTAATTATAGGTATATTAACAAGCTTTTTTGGTGCATATTTTAGCTTTTTTCTTGATGGTTCAACGGGTGGTATTATTGTTGTACTTCAAACATTGATATTTCTGTTAGCTTTTATATTTGCCCCTAAACATGGATTATTAGTTAGTAAGTTTGACTTCTATAGAAAAATAAATTTATGATGGAAAATTTACTTTTACCTTTCCAATTTGAATTTATGCAAAATGCTTTTTTAGTAAGTTTTATTATAGCCATCCCAACTTCTTTATTATCTTGTTTTTTAGTTGTAAGAGGTTGGTCTTTAATGGGAGATGCTGTGAGTCATGCTGTTCTTCCAGGAATTGTAATTGCATACATCATTAATATACCTCTTGTAATCGGCGCTTTTTGTGCAGGTTTGTTTTGTGCTTTGTCAACTGGATATATCAAAGAAAATTGTAGAGTAAAGCATGATACTGTAATGGGCGTTGTATTTTCCGGCATGTTTGGTTTTGGTATAGTTTTGATTACAAAGATTGAAACTGACGTTCATTTAGATCATATATTGTTTGGAAATATGCTTGGTGTAAGTATAAGTGATTTAATGATGTCATTTATAATATCATGCTTAGTAACTTTATTTTTTATTTTTAAATGGCGTGACCTAATATTATGTTCCTTTGACGAAACACATGCAATTGTTTCAGGTTTAAGTGTTAAACTTTTACAATTAAGTTTACTTGCATCAATGTCACTCACGATTGTCGCTACATTAAAAGCACTTGGATTAATTCTTTCAATTTCTCTAATAATAGCTCCTGGAGCTATAGCATTTTTAATAAATAATAGATTCAGAAATATGATGATTATTTCTGTTTTTGTATCACTAATCTCAATGTTAATTGGAATATACTCCAGTTTTTGGATCGATAGTGCCCCAGCACCAACAGTTATTTTAGTTTTAACAATTATTTTTATATTAGCTTTTATATTAAAAACAAATAAACAGAAAACAAATATAGTTGTTCCACATTAACTTTTTTATATCTATTTTATTTTATTCAATGATTGAAACTAATTAATTAAAAATTTATGATAATTACTAATATGAACTTTGATACTGGTGAGCAATGATTTTTCAACCTGCACAAATACCTAATAATGACAAGCAAAGAGTAGAAGCTGTTTTAAGAACTGGTGTTATGGATATCAAGTCTACGGAACTTTATGATATTTATTGCTT
>CAZFKZ010000034.1:0-2570 GCA_964519035.1 uncultured Rhodobacterales bacterium
ATTTTACCCGCACCGCCTCTTTTACCTTGCCAAGTTAAAAGATCTTTTTCTGTTCTTTGACGACCACCATTCATCTCCCATTTTAAACCATCTTCATTTTTGAAAGTGGTTAAGTCAGATAAAGTTCCATCTTTATAACGTTGAAGGATTACACCTTTACCTTTATTTAATTCAGGTAGTTCATTTAATGAAAATACTATTAATTTTCTATTGTTTCCTACAACGGCTAGAGTATCTCCATCAATTTTTTTACAGACTTTAGCTTTTATTTCACCTTTAATATTTAATATTTGTTTTCCTGATTTTGTTTGAGCAATTAAGTTTTTCGTATCAATTTTAAATCCATATCCATTATTTGAGGCTACAACAACAAACCCTTCAAAATTTGGAAAACATGTGATAATTTTGTTTTCAGGTTTCAAATCAAAACTTAGAGAAAGCGGTTCACCAAAACCTCTTCCAGATGGTAATTTATTGGCTGCAATAGTAAACGCCCTACCATTATCAGCAAAAAAAACTATTTTATCAGTAGTTAGGGCATGTACTTTAAAATATTCTTTGTCACCTTCTCTATACTTTAAATCAGTTTCATTACCTAAATGTCCTTTTTGTGATCTAACCCAACCTTGTTCTGATAAAATAATTGTTATAGGTTCTTTTGCAAGAAATTGTTCTTCGTTAAAATCATCTACATCTGGCATTTCTTCAATATCTGTTCTTCTTTTAGCTAAATAACCCAAATCTTTTTTGATTTTTTTTGTGTCAGAAGATATTATTTCCCATTGTTTTTCAGGATCCGCTAAGAGGCTATTTAAACCTGATAGCTCTGTCTGCAACGTGTCTAATTCTCTTTTAAGTTCTATTTCTTCAAGCTTTCGCAAGGATCGTAATCGCATATCTAATATAGCGTTAGCCTGAATTTCATTAATTGAAAAATATGAAATAAGAACTTCCTTAGGTTTATCTTCTTCTCTAATGATTTCAATTACTTTATCTAGATTTAAGTAAACTGTTATATATCCATTTAATATATTTATTCTATTTTCAATCTGATTTAATCTATACTTACTTTTTCTCTGAACAATTATCTGTCTATGATTTAACCAAGATTTCAAAGCTTCCTTTAAAGATTTTACACCAGGAATATTTTTATCATCGATAACATTTAAATTCAGAGATACCCTAGATTCTAAATCAGTTTTTTTAAATAGTGTTTCCATAATCATATCTGGAGATAAGTTCCTACTTTTAGGCTCAATTATTAATCTTATATCTTCAGCACTTTCATCTCTAATATCAGACAACATTGGAAGATTTTTATTTTCCATTAACTCAGCTATTTTTTCTAATAATCTACTTTTTTGTACTTGGTAAGGTATTTCAGTTACAATAATTTGCCATTGACCAGCGTTTAATTTTTCTAAATTCCATCTAGCTCTTAGCTTAAAACTACCTCTTCCAGTTTTATAAGATTCATCAATAGAATTCTTAGGCTCTACTAGTATTCCTCCAGTAGGAAAATCAGGACCTTTAATATAGCTCGTTATCGTACTATCAGATGCATTGGGAAATTTAATTAAATGAATAACAGCATCACATAACTCACCAATATTATGAGGGGGTATTGACGTTGCCATTCCAACTGCAATGCCTTGTGAACCATTAGCTAATAAATTAGGAAAAGCAGAAGGTAAAACAACTGGTTCTTTTCCTTCATCATCATACGTCACCCGAAAATCTACAGTGTCTTGGTCAATATCTAATAGCAGTAACTCGGCAGCCATAGTCATTCTTGCTTCGGTATATCTCATTGCAGCTGCATTATCGCCATCAATGTTACCAAAGTTACCTTGGCCATCAACTAATGGATATCGCAAAGCAAAACTTTGAGCCATTCTTACCATGGAGTCATAAATTGCCCCATCACCATGAGGATGGAATTTTCCCATAACATCACCAACAACTCGTGCTGACTTTTTATAACCTTGATTATAATTTAATTTTAATTGCCTCATTGCATATAAAACTCTTCTATGAACAGGCTTTAGTCCGTCCCTGACATCAGGTAATGATCTAGAGGTAATTGTTGACAAAGCATAAGCCAAATATCGTTCTGATATAGCTTGAGAAAAGCTTGTTGGGATAATTTTATCTTCTTTTAAATCATTGGTATTCATTAGTTAATCCCTTAAATTAAACCTTGAAAAAATTACAGTTTTTCTATCATTTCAATTAACCTATCTCTAGCTTTAGGCAAATAATTATTTTTTTCATTATTTATAGATACTAATAGTTTATTTTCAAAAAAATATGATGTTATTTTTAAACCTGCAACCATTTCATGATAAAAATTCAAACCTATTGATTTAGCACCACCTAAGAACTTTGGTAACCCTAGAAGTTTAGGTGCAAAATCACCTGCCCCTTCTTTTGAAACAGCTTTGCCAGTTTTAGGGCTAACAAAATATAAATTATTTTTAGTGCCAGTGACTGCGCACTCATTTAAGTTTAAAGAAAATCCTATAGATGATAAAATTCCAATCTCCCATTTTACATAACCCTCAATCCAA
>CAZFKZ010000034.1:2670-9326 GCA_964519035.1 uncultured Rhodobacterales bacterium
CACTATCACTATCACTATCACTATCTAATAATAGTAAATCAATAAATGCAATTGTAGCATTGTAAATTTCTATGTATTTTTGTCTTTCAGGTAAGATTTTTTCTAATAAAGAACAAAGAGAGCTTAAGGCTTGTAATTTTAATTTTTCATCTAATATTTTTCCAGAAACAGAAGAAATTAGTTCAATTTTATAATTACCCATTTGTTCAATTAATCTAGATTTCCAAGAGACTGAAACTATATTACCTGGCTGCACATAAGAGATTATATTTTTATTACCTCTATTAGATAACCATCCTAAATGCCTTCCATGTTCTTTTGTTAAAACATTAACAATTAGACCTTTTTCACCATATTTACGAATGGAAAGAACAATGCCTTCATCAAACCATTCAGGCATTAAAATCTAATCCTATAGAAGAGTATTTTCTCGGGTCTTCCATCCAATTTTTTTTATATTTTACAAATAAAAATAAGTGAATTTTACAATTTAATAATTCTTCTAATTCTTTTCTAGATGTCATACCTACACGTTTAATATTTTGTCCACCCTTGCCTAAGACAATAGGTTTATGGCTTTCTTTATTTACATATATTACCTGCTCAATATTAATGCTTTTATTGGGATTAATAGACCATTTTTCTGTTTCAACCATTAAATTATAAGGTAACTCTTGGTTTAAAGTTCTAAATAGTTTTTCTCTTGTTATTTCTGAAGCAAGCAAAGCTTCAGGTAAGTCAGAAATTGCATCTTTATCATATAAAAAAGGATGACAAGGCATTATAGAGGCCAAATGAGATAATAACTCTTTGCATCCATGACCATTTTTTGCAGATACTAAGAAAACTTTATTAAAATCATATAATTTTTTTAAATTAGATACTCTTTCCAAGAGTTTAGATTTTGAGCATAAATCAATTTTATTTAAAACTAAAATTATATTTGATTTAACTTTTAAAAGTTTATCTAAAATATTTTTTGTATCCTCATTAATAATTTCTTTAGAGATATCATGTATAAGAATTAAATTTTCAGAATGTTTAGTTTCTGACCATGCAGCTGATACCATAGCTTTATCTAATCTTCTTTTAGCCTCAAAAACACCAGGAGAATCAATAAAGATAATTTGAGATTGAGTACCATCTTTTAGTTCACATAAACAAATTCCTTTAATACAAAATCTAGTAGTTTGAACTTTGTGGGAAACAATTGATATTTTTTTACCAACAAGTTTGTTCATTAATGTAGATTTTCCTGAATTAGGAATTCCAAGAATATTAACAAAACCAGATCTGTTATTTAATTCATTATTCAAAATTAGTACCTTAATAATTTTAATTTATTTAAAACTAGATATTTAATAAAACTAATAATTTAGAGGCTGCTGTTTCCTCTGCAATTTTTAAACTTTTTCCTTTGCCAATCATAGAAATATTGTTGTCAAGTTTAACAGACACTTCGAAATCAGGCATATGATCTGGCCCTTTTTTTTCAATCAAAAGATATTCAGGAAGTTTTTTAAAATTACTTAAAGAATATTCTTGCAACAAAGATTTAGAGTGCTTATTGGGAAAAGTGTTTATTGAAAATTCTTTTAACAATTCATTTTCTATAAAATTTTTAGCCTCATCTAAATTTGAATCTAAATAAATAGCTCCTATTAGTGATTCAATCACATCACTTAAAACAGATTTATTATTATCTAGATTATCTCCTTTTTGAATTATTATAAAATTTGAAATTTTTATTCTCTTTGCAAATTTATATAAAAAATCTTGATTTACATATTTTTGAAAATAGTCATTTAATAGTCCTTCATTTGCGTCAGGGAATAATTTGAAAAAGTATTCCGCTAAAACAAGACCTAAAACTCTATCACCTAAGAACTCTAATCTTTCATAACTCTTTTTCTTTTTATCGCCCAAGGAAGACATTGAACTTGAATGAGTTAAAGCTTCTATTAATAAATCAGGGTTTTGAAACACATATTTGATTAATTTTTCAAATTCATTTTTCTTCACTACTCAATCGCCTTACCAATTCTAGAAAATCTTATAGACTTATGCCATTTCCAAAATTCATAAAATGATGCTTCACTGTTATGAGAAAAGAATATAATTTGAGCTTTACCTATTAAATTTTTTTTTGGCACAAACCCGACTTCTGAAGTTCTGCTATCTCTACTATTATCTCTATTATCACCCATAAAGAAAAAATTATTCTCTGGAACTATGAATTCTATCGTATTATCAAATGGATCACTATCACTTGATTCAATAATTTTATGAAAATTTGTGTTTTCAAATTTTTCTTTGTATTCAATAAAAACTTTTTCTTGGCCAAATATGTTCTTCATTTTACCCATATTGGTCTTTAATCTCTTAGCTTCTTTATTGTTAACCAATAAAATACCATTTCTAACTTGAACTGTATCACCAGGTAATCCAATTAAACGCTTAATATAGTCAATGCTCTCATCACCTGGTTTACGGAAAACGATAACATCTCCTCTTTTAGGATTTTCATCTAATAGCCGATCATCAATAGGAACTACACCAAATGGGAAGCTATATTTAGAATAACCATATGAATATTTAGAAACAAATAAGTAGTCACCTACTAATAATGTGGGGATCATTGATCCAGACGGTATGTTAAATGGTTCAAAAAAAATAGATCTAAAAATAATTGCAATTGAGCCCGCTACCATTAATGTTTTAAACAACTCGCTAAAGCTACCTTTTACCTTACTTTTATAATCAGCCATCGATAGCACTCCAAAACAATTTTACTTTTTTTAAGTAACTTATGCATTACCTATACATTCCGATCAAGAGAAATTACTACAAAAGCAAGTGCGTAAGGTGGTTCATCTGACAAAGAAATATCAAATTTAAATCTACCATTTAATTTTTTTTCTTTATTTTTAATATACGTTGCCGTATTTCCACTTAGATATAAATAAGGTTTACCATTAGTATCATTTAGTGTTTCTATCTCTTTAAAAAAAATCCCTTCTCCTCTCATGGGAGATAAAGCCTTCCAAAAAGCTTCTTTGACTGCAAACCTTTTTCCTAAAAACAAGTTTGTAGATGATTTTGAAAAACTTTTGTCAAAAATTTTAATTTCTTCTGAACCATAAATTCTAGATATAAATTTTTTGTTAAATTTTTTTACTATTTTATCTATTCTAGAAATATCTATGATATCAGTTCCCACTCCATATATCATGAAATGCTATCATTTATAATTTTACGCATTTTTAAGATTGAGTGACTTAACCCAAGAAATATAGACTCTCCAATCAAAAAATGACCGATATTTAATTCTAGAATATCAGGAATAGAAGCTATATTGGATACATTTTCATATGTAAGACCATGACCTGCATGAGAAACTATGTTAAGATTTTTTGCAAAAATAACACTATCTTTTAATTTTTTTATTTCTAATTCAGTTTTGTCAATATTATTATTTTCATATGCATTAGCATATGCCCCAGTATGTAACTCTATTGTTTTAATACCAAGTTTATTTGTGGCTAATAATTGATCTTTATTTGGATCTACAAATAAAGAAATGTTTATTCCTTCGTTTAATAAAGGGTCAATACTTTGTTTTATTTTATCTAAATTTGATACAACATCCAATCCACCTTCTGTAGTCAATTCTTCTCTATTTTCAGGGACAAAACAAATAGAATGAGGCTTATATATTTTTGCGATAGCTATAACTTCTTTATTTAGAGCAATTTCTAAGTTTAAAGGGATATTAATATTGTCTAATATATCTTTTAAATCTACTTCATTAATATGTCTCCTATCTTCTCTAAGGTGAACAGTTATTAAATCTGCACCTGCAATTTCAGCTAATTTGGCAGCTCTAACTATACTTGGGCATTTACCACCTCTAGCATTTCTTATAGTAGCAACATGATCAATATTAACTCCTAGTCTAATATATTTTTGTTTCAATCTTATTATCCTTTAAGTAAAATTATCTTGATTTCGCTAATTTAATTATTTTTTTTTTTTGTTTTTTTATATGAGGCAATCAAACTATACATTATAAAATATGTAAGTAACCAAACAGGAATAGCTATAATTGCTCCACCTATTAACATAGGAATAAAGACTTCATAGGTTTCATTTAAAATTAGATCAACACTGATTTTAGATTGAAGATTTATACTAGATTTTGAAGTTACAAAAGCTCCTATATTATATATCAACCCCCAAATAAATGGAAAACTTATTGGATTTCCTATAGCTGTACCTAATAAAGATGCAATAAAGTTGCCTCTTATTAAAAACGCGAATATCACTGCTAAAAAAAAATGAAGCCCTAGCAAAGGTGTAAATGAAACCATAGATCCACATGCAAAGCCTGCTGAAATTGCGTAAGTTGAACCAGGAAGCCTTGTTAATCTTAACCAATAATAGTTAATAACCCTTTTTAATTTATTTAAGAAAAAAAAATAAAAACTAAAAAATCGAAGTAATCTAGACTTGTTTGTCTTATTAGGTATCAATTTTAATCTCTGCCTCTTTCAATACTCTCAACAAAATTTGATAATCTTATTGCAGCCATAATCTGATTCAAATGATTTATATTTTTAACTTCCAGATCTATACTAAATTTATAAAAATCTAAATCCCTTGAAATCACTTGTATGTTCCCAATGTTACCTTCATTATCACTAATAATCTTCGTTATATCAGCCAAGCTACCTGGTTCATTTGCTAAAGTAGCAATTAAGTTCCCTTTATGAAAAGATTTCCCTTCTCTTTCCCAGGCAATTTCAAGCCACATTTCAGGCATTTCTTGAAATTTTTCTAAAACAAAGCAATCTATAGCATGTACTGTAATGCCTTTTCCAGTAGTAACAATTCCAACAATTCTTTCACCAGGTAATGGATGACAACAATGGGCATAATGGACTGCCATACCAGGAATAACACCTTTTATTTTCATTGTCTCTTGTGATTGAGGTTTTTTTAATTGAGATATTAAATTAAGGTCATTTTTTTTATTTGGATACAAAAAAGATAATATATCTCTGGCTGAGATGTTACCTTTTCCAATTTCAATCAACAATTCTTCTAAATCAGATAAACCTAAGTTATCTATTACTTTAATAAGGCTTTTTTCTTGAAGTCTTCTATTTTGTTGCCTGTACTCTTTTTGTAATAACGCTATTCCCATTTGAGAAAATTCTTTTATTTCTCTATGTCTTATAAATTTTCTAATACCAGATTTAGCTTTTCCTGTAATACAACTATCGATCCATTTTGGATCAGGATAGCCATTTGCAGAAATTAAAACCTCTACCTGGTCTCCATTATTTAATTCAGTAGTAATTAATCTAGTTTTATTATTTATTTTCACTCCAACAGCTGAATTACCAATTTCAGAATGAACTGCAAAAGAAAAATCAACAGCATTTGCTCCTTTTGGCAATATAATGAGCTTTCCTTTTGGAGTGAAACAAAAAACTTGATCATTATACATTTCTAGTTTTGTATTCTCTAAAAACTCTTCAGGATCAGAGCTTTCATCAAGTATATTCAAAAGTTCTCGTACCCATTTGTATTGGACACCTTCTGTAGACTTAGATTTAGTTTTATATATCCAATGAGCGGCAATACCTTTGGAGGCATAATCATCCATTGTAGATGTACGAATTTGGACTTCAATTCGATTTTTTTTTGGACCTATTAAACTTGAATGAAGCGATTGATATCCGTTTCTTTTAGGAGCAGATATATAATCTTTAAACCTTCCCATAATTGCAGTATATTCTTGGTGAAGAAGACCAAGAGTTTGATAACAGGTAGGGATATCATCTACTACAACACGAAAAGCCATTATGTCAGCCAATTGATCCATACTTGCGTTTTTATACTGCATTTTTTTCCATATTGAATAACTACTTTTAACACGACCTTTTATGATACAATTTACATTATTAGTTTTTAAAAATTGTTTAATCTCAGATGTAATAAAAGGTATATTTATCTCATCCTGATCGTATATGAATTTTAATCTTCTTAAAATTGAGTCTCTTGTTTTAGGTTTTATTTCAGCAAAACATCTATCTTCTAATTCTCTTTGGATACCAACAATTCCAAGACGTTCCGCTAATGGAGCATAAATTTCTAAAGTTTCATAACATATTTTGGATCGTTTTTGTTTTTCATTAATTCCATCTATTGTACGAATATTATGTAATCTATCAGCTAATTTTACCAATAGAACTCTAATATCATCTGATGATGCTAAAAGTAACTTTCTGAAGTTTTCAGCTTGGGCAAAACCAAATTTCATTTCAAGTTTGGATAGCTTCGTAACGCCGTCAACCAGTTTAGATATTTCAGTTCCGAATTCATTTTCTATGTCTAAAATACTTATATCGGTGTCTTCAACAACATCATGAAGAAGAGCTGTTATAATAGTAGATGCGTCTAATTTCATATCAATTAAGAAGCTTGCAACGGCTAACGGATGAGTAAAATATTCATCACCGGTTGCTCTATATTGGTTTGAATGAGCATTTTTGGAAATATCGTAGGCTTTATATATGTGTTTTTTTGAGACTGCTGGGTCGTACTGCAAAACTTTTTCATAGACTTTATTAGCTGATAAATTCATATTT
>CAZFKZ010000034.1:9426-16845 GCA_964519035.1 uncultured Rhodobacterales bacterium
AGTAAAAATTAATTTTTAATCTTCACTTTTCAACAAATCAATTGAAATATCATCAAAAGAATTTTCTTCATCTGTTTTTATGTTATTACTTAACAAATCTTTATTCTTCGGGTTAATATCTTCGGCGTTTTTAAGATATGCTGAAAATTCATCATCGATAGATGCTACTTCATCATCAACAGTTTCAGTTCTTAATATATTTTTTTGCATAGACCTTATAAATCTTTCCTGTAATGTCGATGGATCAATAGCATCTTCAGCAATTTCACGTAAAGAAACCACAGGATTTTTATCATTATCTCTTTCAATCTCAATAGGCATTCCATTTGATATCTCACGAGATCTTTGAGCTGCAGCTACAACTAAATCAAATCTGTTAGGGACTTTTTTAATACAATCTTGAACTGTTACTCTTGCCATGAAATACTCCAAAAATATTAATATAATAACTAAACATTTTATTTAAAAAATCAATCAAAATTTTTATATTTGTCATAAATCATTATAATTTGGTTGTTAAGTTCATTTGATAAAAACTTTGCACTAAGTTTATTAATAGGATGTATCCACATAGGCTCTAATTCTGCTATGGGTTCCATAACGAACTTTCGTAAATGAGCCCTAGGATGAGGTAAAATTAAATTTTTTGTATTTACTACTTTTCCAGAAAAATCAATTAAGTCTAAATCTATAGATCTTGGTTCATTGACATTAACTCGTGTTCTTCCTAGATCATATTCAACTAATTGTAATTTATTTAAAACATCAAATTCATCCATTTGCGAAGAGCAAAAAGCAACACAATTAAAAAAGTTTGGTTGATCACTTTTAGGAATTGGCTGAGAAACATACCAGCTTGATACTTTGTCAACATGAATGTTAGATGTTTCAATTTTTTTGAGCGCTTCATTTGCAACTTCAATAGGATGAAGACCGTCAAGTGAATGAACGTTACCACCAATACCAATTATTAGTTTTGATAAATTTTTCATATTTTAAGCATAAAACCTAGAATTAAAATTTTATTTAATTATTATTTTTTAATATTCTATGTTTTTCTCTATCCCAATCACGTTTTTTTATAACTTCTCTTTTATCAACTTTTTTCTTTCCTTCTGCAATAGCAAGAGATATTTTTGCCAGTCCCTTCTGATTGAAATACAAACTTAAAGGAACAACAGTGCATCCATCTTTTTTAATTTGACCAAAAATTTTATTTCGTTCTTTTTTATGGAGCAATAACCGTCTTATTCTTTTAGGTTCATGATTTTGTCCAGAAGCGGCAGATCCATACTCTGGGATATTAGAATTAATTAATACAATATGACCAGCCTCTTCTGTAGCATAAGATTCAGCAATACTAGCCCTACCTAACCTGAGACTTTTAACTTCACTACCTAATAGCATTATACCCACTTCAAGAGTATCAATTATTGAATAATCAAATTTAGCACGACGATTTTCAGCAACTCTTCCATGCGATATTCCTTTAGGAGCTTTTTTATTCATGCTAGTTTTCTTTATAAAAGTCCTGTCATCTTAAGAGCATTCATTACAGCTTTTTTACTACTATCTTCAATATCAACTATTGGTAAACGTGCTTCATGAGAACATATACCTAATAATGAAGCAGCGTATTTAAGAGGACCTGGACTAGTTTCGCAAAACAAAGCATCATGAAGAGGCATCAATTTCTTATTAATATCTTGGCATTTTTTAATATCACCTATTTTCCATGCATTATGCATATCAGAAAGGAATTTTGGAGCTATATTTGCTGTGACAGATATACATCCATGCCCGCCTGCGGCTAAATAAGCTAAGGCTGTACCATCTTCTCCAGATAATTGAATAAAATTATCATTAATTAAGTTTTGTAACCTAGTAGGCCTCGTCAAATCTGCAGTTGCGTCCTTTACTCCCATTATTAAATCATTTTCAGCTAACTTAGCCATAGTTGAATCACTCATTTGAATAACAGAACGTCCAGGTATATCATAAATAATAATTGGTTTTGTAGAATACTTTATTAACTCATTATAATGAGCTAAAAGACCAGATTGAGTAGGTTTATTATAATAAGGTGTGACAACTAAAACACCATCTGCACCTGCATCAGATGCATGTTTTACAAAATCAACGGCTTCTGAAGTTGAGTTAGATCCCGCACCAGCTATGACTGGGACTCTTCCATTAGATTCTTCGATGCAAACTTCAACCAATTTTTTGTGTTCTTGGTGAGACAAAGTAGGAGATTCTCCTGTTGTTCCAACAGGAACTAAACCATGTGTTCCATTATCAATTTGGAAATTTATTAATTTACGAAATGATTCAAAATCAACTTGATTTCCTTTAAAAGGAGTTAAAAGAGCCGTGTATGAACTGTGAAATAACATGAAAACCTCTACATTTAGGATAATGATTGCATATCATAACTATTTCATTCAAAATTAACAAGTTTAACAATAAAAATTAATTAGGATGAAACATAAAGATGAGTGAAAAAGTTACCAACCAAGCAATAATTGAAGCCTCATTAAGAATGAAAGGTAAAATTGTAAAAACGCCTTTACTACAATCTGACTATTTAAATAAAAAATTAAAATCAAATATATATTTAAAAGCAGAAAACCTTCAAACTATTGGTGCTTTTAAATTCAGAGGTGCAATGAATACAATTCTGCAATTAGCTGATGATGTAAAAAAAGTAGTTGCTTGGTCAAGTGGCAACCATGCACAAGCAGTAGCTGCAGCTGCAAAATTAACAGGACGAAAAGCAACTATTGTAATGCCTGAAGATTCTCCAAAAACAAAATTAAACGGCACAGTAGAATGGGGTGCCAATATAGTAAAATATAATAGAAACAACGAATCTAGAGAAGAAATTGGAAAGGCAATTGCAAAAGAACAAAACGCAATAATTATTCCTCCTTTTGATGATATTAATGTCATAATAGGACAAGGTACTGCAGGATTAGAAGCTGCTGATCAATTAAATGAACTAAAAGTAAAACCTGATATAGTTTTATGTTGTTGTGGTGGTGGAGGTTTAATAGCTGGGGTTAGCACGGCGATAAAAGCAGAATTTCCAAATGCAGATATATATGCAGTTGAACCAGAAAACTTTGATGATACAAAAAAATCACTTGAATCTAAAACTATTATTGAAAATTCAATGAAATACACTTCTATATGCGATGCTTTATTAGCAAATAAACCTGGAGATATAACTTTTAAAATTAATAAAAAAAATCTAACTGGTGGAATAACAGTAAGTGATAAAGAAGCTTTGATAGGAATGAATACCGCTTTTAAGCATTTAAAAATAGTTTTAGAGCCAGGTGGAGCTGTAGCATTAGCAGCGGCCCTTACAAATAAAATTAATATTATTAATAAAAACGTATTAGTAATAGCATCTGGAGGAAATGTTGATAATGAAGTTTTTCAAGAGTGCTTAAAACTAGATGATTTTTAGTCTTAAATTTCTAAATACTCTATAACATTTTCTGCTTTAGGCCTTCTTCGTTCAATTGGTGGTTTTTCTTTATTACCAATATATATATAACCAGCAATCTTATCTACCTCTGGATTACCACCCAACTCTTTTATCATATTATTACTATAAGCATACCACTCAGTTAACCATTGTGCAGCATAACCTAAAGATTGTGCTGCAATCAATAATGTAGTACAAACTGAACCTGCGGATAATTCCATCTCCCATGACGTAATTTTAGGATGCGAAACTGGTTTTGATAAAACAGCAATAACTACACTTGCTCTGCAAAGCCTTTTACTCTCATAATCAACGTCTTCTTCAGAAGCCTCAGGATTTTTTAACTTAAATTCTTTAGCTAAGATTTCATTACCAATCCTAATCCTTGCTTTACCTTTAATAACCACAAGTTTCCATGGATTTAAAGCTCCATGATCAGGAACCCTAATTCCACAATTAAGAATTGTGTTTAAATCTTCATCATTAAAATTTTGATCTGTCATATTTTTTGCTGTCACAGATCTTCTAGATTGCAAAAAACCAATTATGTTATTCATATTACCTCTTAAAAGCTTTACTTGTTAACAAATATAATCCACACATACGGATATTTATTTCATATTTTTAAAAGTTTAACAATGTATAATGACCCATTCATAATCCTAGTTATTATCCTTGCCGTTCTCTCTGGAGGATTGGTTAAAGGAACATTAGGTTTTGGGATGCCGATGGTAGCACTTCCAATTATAGCTTTTGTTTTACCAGCAACTACAGCAATGATTTTATTATGTGCGCCTATAATATTAACTAATTTTTTACAGATAAAATTCAAACAAGGTGTTAGTAGTTATAGATTTTTACCTATGTTTTTAAGCATGATTTTAGGTTTAATTATAGGAGCACGTCTAATATTAGAAATTAATATAAATACAATTACACAAATAATTGCATTGTCTATTATTTTTGCAGCATTGGTTAATTGTTTTGGTATAAAAATTAATAATATTAATACAAAATCTGAAAAAACAATAACCATAATTTTAGGTTTTGGTTCTGGTATTTTAGGAGGACTGTCAACTTTTTATGGCCCTCCTATGTTAGCGTATCTAGTTGCTGCAGATCTTCCAAAAGAGAAATTTGTAAGAACAGTTTCAACAATGTATTTTATTGGATCATTTCCTTTATATGGGTCATTAATCTATTATGGATTTGCGACAACACAAGATTTGATTGTAAGTCTAGGTCTTTTAATACCAGCATTTATTTCTCAACAAATAGGAACAAAAATTAGAGATAAAATAAATCAAAAACAATTTAGAATATGCATTTTAGCGACATTAATAATTTTAGGAGTATCACTCTTAATTAAAACTTTATAATTTTATTTGTTTAAGAATGAAATTATTCTAAGACTTAATACAACTGAAGGGCCAATGAAAACTGCAAAAATAACAGTTCCAATCCCAAGAGTTCCACCAAGTGACCAGCCAAGAAAAATTACAGATAATTCAATGCTTAATCTAACTAAGCTTATAGGTTTTGTATATTTTTTTGATAACCCAGTCATAAGCCCATCTCTAGTTCCTGGACCTAAGTTAGCTATCAAATAAATGCCACTTCCAAAGCCAACTAATAACGTTCCTAAAATTGCTAAAGTTAACCCGTTTAAAATATTGTTTAAAAAAGATAACAGTGGAATTGAGATACCCATAGTAAGAGCAATAATAAGTATATTCATTATTGTCCCTATTCCAGGTTTTAATTTTAATGGTATCCAGAGAGCAAAAACGACAACACTAATTAAAAAAGTTGAAAGACCAATTCCTACATTAATTTTTTTTGCTACACCTTCAGCTAATACGGTCCATGGAGCAACACCATATGCTGAAACCACCAAAAGGCTTTCTCCTAATCCAAAAATAAGTAAACCTAAACATAAATAAGATAATGTTAAAAATTTAGGTTTGAAATTATTAGCTTTTTTTGAACTCCAGGAAACTAAAGGAACAGAACTTATTAAAAATATGTTTGAAATTGCTTTCAAGTTAATTTTTGGAAATTTCATATTTTTTATTATCTAAACTTTATATTAGATCTGTTCAATTGTTTGATATTAGTACATCCCATTAATTTCATATCTCTCTCTAACTCGGTACGATATTGATTTAATGCTCTTTCAACTCCTTCTTGACCAGCTGCAGCTAATGCGTACAAATACATTCTTCCACCAGAACAGGCCTTCGCACCTAAAGATAAAGCTTTTAAAATATGTGTCCCTCTTTGAATGCCACCTTCACAAATAACATCAATTTTATCTCCAACAGCATCTACAATTTCAGCTAGTTGATCAAACGGAGCTCTGGCACCATCTAATTGACGACCACCATGATTTGAAACCATTATACCTGTACAACCAATATCAACAGCTTTTTTGGCATCTTCAACACTCATAATACCTTTTAAAGCAAAATGGCCTCCCCATTTTGAACATAAACGCTCAGCGTCTTTCCAATTCATTGATTGATCCAACATAGTAGAAAAATAAGAACCTATTGAGGTTGCTGTATTAGTCCCTTCACTTACATGATCTTGCAATTGTGGTAATTCAAATTTAGGTTTTGTTAAATAATTAATGGCCCACATTGGTTTAGAAGCAAAACTAAAAAGACTTGATAAGGTTAACTTAGGTGGAGAAGTAAATCCTGTCCTTAGGTCTCTTTCCCTGTTTCCACCTGTAATGGTATCAACTGTTAAGGCTAAAACATCAAACTTGGCTGCTTTTACCCGTTCCAACATACTGTCATTTAAACCTCTATCTTTATGAAAATAAAATTGAAACATTTTTGGTGTAGAAACTATTGACGAAATTTCTTCAACACTAACTGTTCCAAGTGACGATACACCAAACATTGTTCCATATTTTTGTGCCGCTTTTCCAACTGCCCTTTCACCGTCATAATGAAATAATCTTTGTAATGCGGTTGGAGCACAATAGAATGGTAAATCTAGTTTCTTTCCAAAAATAGTAGTTGATAAGTCTACGTTTTCAACACCTCTTAATACATTTGGTACTAAATCAACATCATTATAAGCTTCTGTGTTCCTATTGTAGGTAACTTCATCATCAGCAGCACCGTCAATATAATGAAAGATAGGCGAAGGAAGTCTTTTTTTAGCTAATTTTCTAAAATCTTTAAAATTGTGACAATCATTTAAATTCATTAAATACCCTTTACACATTATATAATAATGATTACTAATATCATTATCATAATAAATTTTATATTTTTAAATAAATTCTTTAAAAGTAACTTATTATTATTTTAACATTTGTCTAATTAAAAATTAGGAGATCCCATGAAACATTATAAACATTATATTAACGGGCAATGGGTTGACCCATCTAATAACCAATGGTTTGACACAGAAAATCCATATACAGGAGAAGTTTGGGCAAAAATTGCTAAAGGTAATTCAAAAGATGTCAATAAAGCAGTAATGGCTGCGAAAGATGCTTTTGAAAATGTTTGGGGTATAATGAAGCCTACAGAACGGGGTAAATATCTAGTTCGTTTAGCTGAAATTATTGAAAGAGAATCTACTCGACTTGGGGAATTAGAAGTAAAAGATAATGGTAAATTACTTGCTGAAATGGGAAGTCAAACCAAATATATTGGCGAATGGTACAGATATTATGGTGGACTAGCGGATAAAGTAGAAGGTACGGTTATACCTACTGATAAAGATAACATGTTTAATTTTACAACACATGAACCTTATGGTGTTGTAGGCCTTATAACACCTTGGAACTCTCCTCTTCTTCTTGTGGCTTACAAACTAGCGCCAGCTTTAGCTGCTGGCAACACAGCCGTAATTAAACCATCAGAGTTTACATCCGTGTCAACTTTAGAATTCATGGAATT
>CAZFKZ010000034.1:16945-20492 GCA_964519035.1 uncultured Rhodobacterales bacterium
AGAGAAGCTGCTGTTATGGGAGCAATATCAGGAATATTTGCTGCTACAGGACAGACATGTATTGCAGGATCCAGGCTTTTGGTTCAAAGAAGTATTCATGACGAATTTGTAAAAAGAATCGTTGAAGTGGCAAGTAAAGCAGTAATTGGTGATCCAATGTTAAAAGAAACTAATGTTGGGCCAGTTACTACACCACCACAATATAAAAAGGTGATTGATTACATAAACATTGCTAAAGCTGAAGGAGCAGTATGTGTAATGGGCGGCAACCCTTATAAAGGAGTTGGTGCAAAAGGAAACCAGTTTGTAGAACCAACTATCTTTACTGGAGTGACGAATGACATGCGAATTGCTCAAGAAGAAGTGTTTGGACCTGTACTTTCTGTTATACCATTTGATGACGAAGAAGAGGCTATTAAAATAGGCAATGATGTTAACTTTGGATTAGCTGCAGGTGTATGGACTAGTGATATTGGAAGAGCGCTTAGAATGTCTGCAAAATTAAGAGCTGGAACTATTTGGGTTAACACATACAGAGCAGTTAGTTTTATGTCTCCTTTTGGAGGTTATAAAAGAAGTGGTGAAGGACGTGAAAATGGAAAAGAAGCAATTAAAGAGTTTTTACAAACTAAATCAGTTTGGATTGCGACTAAAACTTCAGCTGACAATCCATTTATTATGAAATAAATCATAAATTATGTTATGTTATTAAATATTAATAATCATAACTAAAATGGTATAATAATGTCGCAAATTACTAAAGTTGAAATTCACGAATTTACGCATTCCGTTGAAAATTTAGGCCTATTAACTAATGCCAACACTATTGGAGCTGTTGGTTATTCAAAAGGTCAGTCAGTAATAATGGATAAATATGCCATAGTTGTTGAGACATCTGACGGTTGTAGAGGTGAGTATGTAACTCATTGGGGAGGTAATCAAGTTGCTTGCAGTCAGTCTAAAATGCTTGCACCAAAATTACTGGAATACAAAGCCGAACAAAGAGAAAAAATTTATGATGATTTTAAAAGAGAATTAAGACAATTTGATCATATGGGTCATGGTCCTATCGATATAGCTTTATGGGATTGGGCTGGTAAAAATCTCAATTGTTCAGTTAGTTTTCTTCTTGGAAGTTATAGAACACGTTTACCAGCTTACGCTAGCACTTACCATGGTGATAGAAATGGAGGCTTAGACTGCAAAGAAGCTTTTGCAGATTTTGCTGAAGAATGCTTTGGAATAGGATACAAAGCTTTTAAAATTCACGGATGGCATGAAGGAAATGCAAAAGAGGAAGCTGAAAATCTACTGTATGTAGCAAAAAAAGTTGGTAATAAAATGACATTAATGCTTGATCCAGCGTGCCAACTAAGAACCTTTGCAGATGCATTATATGTTGGAAAAGCTTGTGACGATGCTGGCTTTTTTTGGCTTGAAGATCCTTATAGAGATAGTGGTGTTTCAGCATTTGCTCATAACAAACTCAGACAAATGATAAAAACACCTTTATTACAAACTGAACATATTAGAGGTGTTGAAACAAAGTGTGATTTTTTAATGGCCGGTGGGACTGATTTTCTGAGATCTGACCCAGAATATGACATGGGAATAACTGGGGCTATGAAAATAGCTCACTTAGGAGAGGCTTTTGGAATTGATGTTGAAATACATGCTTGTGGACCAGCTCATAGACATGTAATGGCAACAATGAGAAATTCTAATTTTTACGAAGTAGCATTAGTGGGTCCCGATTGTCCTAATACCATGGCTCCTGTTTATACTTGTGGCTATACAGATATGATTGATTGTATTGGTAAAGACGGTTGTGTTGAAGTACCTAGTGGAATTGGATTAGGTGTTTCATATGATTGGGATTTCATAAAATCAAACACAACTAATTTAACAATATTTGAATAAGCGTTAAAAATGAACAAAAATGATCTTTTTTTAGTTTTAGGAAATCAGCTTTTTCCTATTGAATATTTAAATAAAACAAAAATAAATAAAGTATTTATGTCTGAAGATTATGATCTTTGTAGTGTTCATAAGCACCATAAATTAAAGATTTTAATGTTTTTTATTGCAATGCGTGAATATAAAGATGAATTGAAAAACAATGGTTACAATTTATTTTATAATTCAATAGAAGATGATAATTTTAAAGATAGTTTTGAAAATAAATTATTGAAAATAGTGAATGAAAATAAAATTTCAAAAATTAGTTATTTTGAAATAGAAGATAAATTTTTTGAAAATAAAATATCAGAATTTATCTTAAAAAATAAATTAGAATGTGAGATAATTCCATCACCTATGTTTTTATGTTCAAGGGAAAGTTTTACAGAATTTACAAAAACACAAAATAAAAAAGTCAGAATGGCAAGTTTTTATCCCTTAATGAGAAAAAAATTAAATGTTTTAATTGATGAACAGAACAAACCAATTGGCGGTAAATGGTCGTTTGATGAAGATAACAGAAAAAAAATTCCAAAAAATATAACTATTCCAGAAAAACCAAAAAACTTTGTTAATAAAAATAAAGATGATTTAAAATCTTCAATAAATAAACATTTTAATGATCATCCTGGATCTATGGAAAACCTTTGGATGCCTACAAATAGGAAAGATGCTTTAGACTGGTTTGAAGATTTTTTAAAGAATAAATTTCATAACTTTGGAAACTATGAAGATGCTATAATGTCTGAAAATAATTTTTTATTTCATAGCGCTTTAAGCCCTGTAATGAATCTAGGTCTCTTGACTCCTAGAGAAATTATAAGCAGAGCAACAGATTTTTCTAAAGAAAAAAATATTCCTTTTAACTCTTTAGAAGGTTTTATAAGACAGATTATTGGCTGGAGAGAATTTATAAGAGGTGTTTACCAAAATTACTATGATAGAAAAGAAAATTTTTGGAACCATAATAATAGGTTAACCAGTGATTGGTACACAGGCAATACTGGTATTATTCCATTAGACGATACAATTAAGGATTGTCTTAAATATGGTTATACTCATCATATTCCAAGGCTCATGATTGTTGCTAATATAATGAACTTATCTAGGATACACCCTGATGACATATTTAATTGGTTTATGGAAATGTTTGTAGACTCTTCCGATTGGGTAATGACACCTAATGTTTATGGAATGGGAACTTTTTCTGATGGAGGTATCTTTGCAACCAAGCCTTACTCTTGTGGTTCAAATTATATATTAAAAATGAGCAATTATAAAAAAGGGGATTGGTGTTTAGTTTTAGATGGTCTTTATTGGATGTTTATAGAAGATAATATTACTTTTTTTAAAAAAAATCCAAGACTATCAATATTAACTAGATCTATTGAGAAAATGGATAATGACAGAAAGACTTTGATTTTTGAAGCCGCAAAAAATTTCATTAATAATAAAACCAATTAATAAATATTAAATAACCTCTTTTGAAAAACGATTATAATTAACTTGAAATTTAAATATAATAAATCATAATTAGTTAAATAGTTGTGAGATATTTCATGATAACTGAAATACAAAAATTAGATTT
>CAZFKZ010000035.1:0-18277 GCA_964519035.1 uncultured Rhodobacterales bacterium
TTATCCCACAGCGACCTCAACGCTGCGCGTCTACCAATTCCGCCACAGCCGCACTTGCTATTATTCAATGTGTCGGATATCAAATAGAAATGAATAAAGCAAGATAAATTGTGATTATGATAAATATATAATATTTAAAGGTACTTCACATGAAAAATAAAGTTGAATGGAAAATATCGAAAACTATTATCAACTACGATGATGCTATATCTTTAATGGAAGATAAAGTTTTAAAAATTAAACAAAATATTGATAAAGAATTAGTTTGGCTTTTAGAACACGGATCTATTTATACAGCAGGCACATCTGCAAAAGAACAAGATATGCTTAACAAAAAAGATGTTTTAGTTAGATATACTGGAAGAGGAGGGCAATGGACTTGGCATGGTCCAGGTCAAAGAGTTGCATATGTAATGCTTGATTTAAAGAAAAGATTGCCTGACGTAAGAGCATACGTAAATGCTCTAGAGGAATGGATTATTCTTACACTTAGAGATTTTAATTTAGAAGGTACTAGATTAGAACAAAAACCAGGAGTATGGATAAAAAATAATGATAATAGTTATAATAAAATTGCTGCATTAGGTGTCAGAATTTCTAGTTGGGTGACTTGGCATGGAATATCAATTAATTTAAACCCTGACTTAAATGCTTTTGAAAATATAGTCCCATGTGGCATTTTGAATGGAAGCGTTACAAGTTTTAAAAATTTAGATATAAATGTTTCTATGAATGAACTAGATCAGAGCCTTATTAAAAATTTTAATATTGTTTTTGGAGATGGTGGTTTATTTAAATTAAGATGACTTCAAATATATTTAAAACAATTTAGTTAAACCTACCCTCATTATTTTGAGTGATCTTTCAGCATCTTTTTTTAAAGTATATTCACTGTCATTATTTCCATAAAAACCTTCTATAGGGCCTTCAAAATGTAAGATTTTATTTCTTCTTTGCCTTAACCAATGAAAGTCTTTTGAATTTTTAAAATCATTGAGGTCTAAGGCATCGATATAATTAAGACTATTCTCATCTGCATTTATATTATCTAGAATAGTTAAAGTAAGAATTAAGACAGATGCCCACATTTTATTTTTCATTGCTATAATACACTCATCATGAAGATATTTAGCATGTGGGTTTAATAAAGTAATATAATGGGATGTATTTGTTTTGTGCATTCTATATAACTATAACTTTAATAATAATTAATTTCTTAATAACTCTGCAAATGAAATGACCTTATTTAATTCCCTTGAGATCGCATCTCTTTTTGTTTCAGCATCTTCTTCTATTCCCCAATTCTCAGCTTGCCAAATTTCATCCAAAAACGAAAGTGTAAATGCTTCACTTTTTAAGATATCACCTTTTAACGCACAAATAGAAATAAAAATTGAACCTGTAATATAAGTCATCCTATGAAGAGCAGAAATTTGTTGATCAGAAAATTTATCTATAAAAACATTTAATTTTGAAAGCAAAACTTTATTTTGTGATAATGGCATAATACCCTGACAAGTATTAATTTTTTCACCTGTATAACTTTGAATATAAGAAATTACGGGATCCCACGATTTTCTTTGAAGCTCTATTAAATCAAAAGGTTTTTCAGATCTATAACAGGTCAAATCAGTATCAACAAATGCAATCATATCTTTAATGTAACTATCTCTACTTAACTTAATACGGTCGATTGCAGTGGATAACAAACCATAAAAAATCATATTATCTGGCTTAATTATTTTTTCATCAACATCCCATTCTTTTGAGATTTCTTTTGCAATGTATATGTTTGCAAAAAGTAAATCTTTTTTCATTGGTGTTTTCAAAATTTTATTATCAAGATGTATTTCAAAATGATTGTCAGAAATTTCAATAACTTCTACATTCTTCCAAAATTTTTTCATTTTAGTCAAACATACCATTTAATAATTTATATAACTCTTGAGCATCTGAGACTAAGTGATGAGCACCTGCGGATAATAATAACTCTTCACTATTATATCCCCATTTAACACCTATACTTTTTATGCCAGCATTAACTCCTGCTCCGATATCATTTATTGTATCTCCTACTATAACTGTGCGGTCGCTATTAACCCCTAACTCTTTCATGCCCCTTATAGGCATAGCTGGATCTGGTTTAGGAATATTTTCATCTGTTGAAAGAGTTACATCAAAGATATCTGACAAGTTATGCTTTGCTAGCCCATTAGTTAAACCTATTCTAGACTTATTAGTTGCAACACCAATTAACCAATCATCCTTTTTTAAATTTTTTAATAGCTCCACCATCCCAGGGTATAAAGGTTCATTTTGCAAACCTAATTTACCTTGCTCAGCATACCAAGTTCTGTATGCATCTGAAATTTGTTCTGGTGTCACATTATAACCTGGTGGCATATAAGCGTCTAAGGCAATAGCAAGTGTTTTACCTATATTCTCTCTTACTTTATCTGGGTCAGGATCAGGTAGTCCACAAATTCGAAATGCTTCAATAGCACCAGTAACAATCATACTAGCAGAATCAACTATAGTTCCATCATAATCAAACAAAGCAAGTTTAAGGTTTGATTTCAAAATTAATCTCCATTCATGTTACAAATAATCTATTAACATTTTTAGGCAAAGTTAAACCTATAAATTTCATATTCTGTTTGAACTGTTGAGGTAGTTTTGCCTCTATTAGTTCGTTACTCGGCAACATTAAAGATAAGGCATGTAATTGTAAATTATTTTGATCATTTGGATTCCATTTAATCTTATTGATACTTTCATGCTTCATAATAAAAGAGTTAGAGGTTATTATACTACTGTCACCTTTATATTTAGTGTCGCCAACAATAGGTGAATTAAGTGCCTCGAGATGGACTCTTAGTTGATGAGTTCTACCTGTTTTTGGACTAAGTGCTACCAAAGCCACTCTAGAGCCTACTCTATCAAGAACTTTATATTCAGTTAATGCTTCTTTACCTCTAAACTTGTCAATTTTAACTTTTTGATTTCCATCAACACCAGTCTTAATTAAAGGTAAATTAATTAAACCTTGGTCTAAATGTGGAGCAGGTGAGACAATAGCCAAGTACGTTTTAATTATTTTATGATCTTTAAAGTATTTTGTTAAGTCTTGTGCAGATTTTTGATGCTTTGCAATTAATAGTATACCAGATGTATCTTTATCTAATCTATGAACTAACTTAGGAATATCCTTATTATAAAAAACACAATTTAACATATTATTTACATGATATATTTGAGAACTTCCACCTTGAACAGCTAATCCGTTAGGTTTATTTATTGCCAACCAATCTTTAGTTTGGGTGATCAAGATTTCATTATATAAGTCATTATAATATTTTTTTGTACTAATACTAAATTTATCTTTCTTATATTCTTTTTCAAAAAGAATATAGTCAGAATAGCTTATAAATTGTCCAGTTCTAACTTTAACGGATGATTTTGATTTTTTTTCTTCTAATAAAATATTCCCAGATCTTAATAATTTTTCTAAATTGGCTTGATTAATATTACCTAAAAGACGTCTAACACACCTATCAAGTCTAGAACCATCTTCAATTTCAGGGATTTCAATATTTAACATAGTATTATTTTCATCACTTTTTAATTAAGCTTATTAATAATTTATTATACTCCGAATATCCATCCTTCTTTTTTAGAATTATTTGGAATACTCCAACAATATTTCTTTTTTGATAAATGGCGTAAAGCAGCAGAAGATATTATTGCATCAGCATCATCTTGATCAGGACCACCAATAATTATATTCTTACATAAGTTGTTAGTTGAAAAATAATTTAAGGCACAATTAATTTTATTTAAATTATATCCAGAGCCTTTGTCTGGCTTTATTCCTGCCATTCTAAAGTAGTATGTAGGAAATATTTCTACTAAAACACATTTTTTATAACAGAAATCAGTCTGAAAAGGCCAAATATCTACCTTTTCTTTTAGACGGTTTAAAAACCTCATTCCTGCCAAAGATCCTGTGCCCACTCCTGCTGGGCCAACACAGTTAAAAGTAGGACTTGGTGAATGTACTTTGTTCTTTGCTAATATTTCAGTTTTACGTCTTCTACTTTCATAATAAACACCCTTCAAACCAGGCGCATTATAATATTCTTGATATATTTTTTTATTCCAAATTCCTCCTCCATAAAAATTTGCTTTATCTTTGTTAATAATATCTATTAATTTCCATAAATCTTTTGGATTTGTTGGGCTACTGTATATTCCAGGAAAATATGATGATTTATCATAAAATGGATACGAAAATGCAAAGTCAAAACCAACTAATACTTTTGTATTACTAATTATTAAATTATTTATCCATTCAAATAACAGTTCTCTAGACCAATATTTGGTCTTAGGTTTGATAATCTTAGGCGGCAAGTTTCCTTCTTTACAAAGAGCAACACTTATCCCCCTTTGGTAATTACTCTTGTCACCTGACCAATCAATTCCTACAAATGTATCAAATTTCATTTTTTTCTCAAAAAAAAACCGTTCAACTTAAAAAGAACGGTTTTAAAATTCATTGTTAATGATATTTTTATCCAGCAACTGCTTCTTTAGGCTCTTCATCATTACCAGTATTAATTTGAACAGGACCACTATCTTGCCCTCTAGCATTTTCGTCTCTATCAACTAATTCAAGTACAGCCATTGCTGCTGCATCCCCATATCTGTATCCAGCTTTTAATACCCTACTATAACCACCATTTCTATCTGCATATCTAGTGGCGAGTGTGTCAAATAATTTGGATACCATAGTGTTATCTCTTATCTTAGCAAAAGCTTGTCTTCTTGCATGTAATCCACCTTTTTTACCTAACGTAATTAGTTTATCAACTATTGGTTTCATAGTCTTAGCTTTTGGAAGTGTAGTAATTATCTGTTCATGTTTAATTATTGCTTGAGCCATATTTTTAAATAGAGCTTTCCTATGTGAAGAAGTTCTATTGAGCTTCTTTCCTTTTAATCTATGTTTCATTGTATCTCCTACTTACTATAAAATAATACTAAAATGGTTCTTCTATTCTTTTAACTAGCTCTTCAATATTCTCTGGTGGCCAACTTTCGATAACCATACCTAATTCTAGTCCCATTATTTTTAGAACTTCTCTAATTTCATTTAAACTTTTCCTTCCAAAATTAGGAGTTCTTAACATTTCTGGCTCAGACCTAAGAACTAAGTCACCAATATATACTATATTGTCATTTTTTAAACAATTTGCAGACCTGACAGATAATTCTAGTTCGTCCACTTTTCTTAGTAAGTTTCTGTTAAATGGAAGATCTTCGAGTACTTCAGGAACTTCTTCTTCTTCAGGCTCTTCAAAATTAATAAAGTTGTTAAGCTGATCCTGCATAATTCTAGCTGAAAATGCTACTGCATCTTCTGGAGTAACAGATCCATCTGTTGTAACTAACAAAGACAATTTATCGTAATCTGTTTGTTGTCCAACACGGGCATTATCGACATTATAAGATACTTGCAGTACGGGGCTATATATTGCATCAATTGGAATAACTCCAATGGGAAGTTCATCACGACGATTTGTAGCAGCTGAAACATATCCTTTGCCGTTTTCAATAGTAAATTCTACCACTAAATTTGCTCCTTCGTCCAAAGTACAAATTTCGTGATCCTCATTCATTATCTCAATATCAGCAGGACATTTTATCATCCCTGCAGTAACCGTCATTGGGCCTTGTATATTCAAATTAGCCTTTTTGACACCATCAGTTTCCATTCGAACTTTGATGCCTTTAACATTAAGAATAATGTCAGTTAAGTCTTCTCTCACTCCAGGTATTGAAGAGAACTCATGAAGTACACCTTGAACCTGAATAGAAGTAATAGCACTTCCTTGAAGTGAAGATAACAATATCCTTCTTAATGCATTACCTATTGTAACACCGTATCCCCTTTCAAGAGGCTCAGCAATTATAGTTGCAGTAAATTCAGGATTACTTTCTTGTTTAACCTCTAATTTAGACGGTTTTATTAATTCTTTCCAATTCTTTTCAATCATGATGACTCTCTATAAAATAAGATTTGATAATTATTTTTGTATATTTAAACTCTTCTTCGTTTTTTTGGCCTACAGCCATTATGTGGTATTGGAGTAACATCTCTTATGGAATTGACTTGAAAACCTACCGTCTGCAAAGCTCTCAAAGCCGACTCTCTTCCTGATCCTGGCCCTTGGACTTGTATATCAACTGTTTTTACACCATGTTCTGAAGCTTTTTTTCCTGCATCTTCTGCAGCTAACTGAGCAGCATAGGGTGTTGATTTTCTTGATCCTTTGAAACCCATACTTCCTGATGAAGACCAAGATATTGCATTTCCTTGTATGTCAGTAATCGTAATAACTGTATTATTAAAAGATGAATTTACATGTGCTACAGCATTAGTAACATTCTTTTTTTCTTTTCGACGAACTCTAGTTTGGGTTGGTGGTTTAACCATTTTAATTTAATCTCCTAGTAGAATTATTTCTTTTTACCAGCAATAGCTTTAGCTGGTCCTTTTCGCGTTCTAGCATTAGTGTGAGTTCTCTGACCTCTTACGGGTAGATTTTTTCTATGACGTAGGCCTCTTAAACATCCAAGATCTAAATATCTTTTAATATCCATAGAGGTTTTTCTTCTAAGATCACCTTCAACTAAAAAATCATTATCGATAACATCTCTTATTTTTGTAAGTTCATCTTCAGATAAGTTATTTATTCTTTTATCTTCAGTAATACCTACTTTCTTACATATTGCCTTAGAACCTGTTAATCCAATTCCATGTACATATGTTAAAGCTATATGAACTCTTTTATTTGTTGGAACATTCACTCCTGCTATACGTGCCACTAATATCTCCTTTTATACTTTTTTAATCATTTTAATCAGATAAAACATCATTAGATCTTTACTTATTACTTTGATATAAATTTCAATTACTCTTTTAATTTTTCAATTATACCTTGTATATCGTTTGAAACACTCTTTATACTTTGCATCCCATTTGCTTGTCTTAATCTATTCAAATTTTTATAATATTTTAATACTGGAATAGTATCTCTTTTATAAATCATTATTCTATTCTTAAGAACTTCGTCATTATCGTCATTTCTTGCAATCTTATCTTCAGATGCCCTTTTTTCGATCCTGCTAATCAGTAAATCTTCATCAACCAGTATTTCTATTATATAATCAATCTTTAAATTTTTATGATCTAACATTTTATCAAGTTCTTTTGCTTGATTTAATGTTCTTGGAAATCCATCTAATATAAAACCTTTTTTACAATCTTCTTCTATAACTCTTTCGCTTATAATTGACATTATTATGTCATCGGATACTAAATCACCTTTATCCATTATAACTTTAACTTTATTACCTAATTCTGACCCAGATTTAACAGCTTCTCTTAACATATCTCCAGTTGAGATTTGGACTAAATTATACTTATCAATAATAAATTTTGCTTGTGTTCCTTTACCCGCACCTGGAGGACCAAATAGTATAATGTTCATTTAACGCCTCCCTCCTCGTAATTTTGATTTCTTAATTAAACCAGAATATTTATGTGCAATTAAATGAGATTGTGCTTGTGCAACAGTGTCCATAGATACAGTAACTACAATTAAAAGACTTGTTCCACCAAGGTAAAATGGAATTGAATACTTTGAAATCAATATTTCTGGAAGAATACAAACAGCAGATAGATATGTTGCGCCGATTGCTGTCAGTCTTGTTAATACAAAATCTAAATAATCTGCAGTAGGAGGCCCTGGCCTTATACCTGGAACATATCCACCATTTCTTTTTAAATTATCTGCCGTTTCATCTGGGTTAAAAACTATTGCTGTATAAAAAAAGGCAAAGAAAACAATCAGGCTTATATATAATGCTAAATAAAGTGGCTGTCCTCTTCCAAACAAAGAATTCAGCATTAGAACCCATTCAGAGCTACCTGAACCTAAACTAGAAAAAGAAGATATAGATGTTGGTAAAAGTAATAGTGCAGATGCAAATATTGGAGGAATTACACCAGGTACATTTATTTTCAAAGGTAAGTGAGATGAATCACCACCAAACATTTTATTACCCATTTGCCTTTTAGGATATTGAACTATAATTTTTCTCTGTGAACGTTCTATAAAAACTATAAAAGCAACTACTGCAATTGCTAAAATAAATATTCCAATAATAACAAATGCTGATATAGAACCTGTTCTACCCTGTTCGAGAATTTGAGCCATTGCTCTTGGAAGTTCAGCAACAATGCCAGAAAAAATTATTAATGAAACTCCATTTCCAATACCTCTAGATGTTATTTGTTCACCCAACCATAATAAAAACATCACTGAACCTACTAAAGTAACTACAGTTGTCACTTTAAAAAAAACACCTGGATTAATTACTATTGATCCAGCGGAACCTGATGTTCCTTCTAATGCAACTGCAAATCCATAAGCTTGTACAGTAGCTAATAGAACTGTAAGATATCTTGTATATTGATTTATTGTCTTTCTACCTGATTCACCATCTTTCTTCAACTGTGCCATTTGTGGTGATATTGAGCTCATAAGTTGCATTATTATGGAAGCTGAAATATAAGGTAATATTGTCAAAGCAAAAATAGTCATACGCCCTAAAGCACCACCAGAAAACATATTAAACATACCTAAAACGCCACTATTAGCTTGATTTACTATTTCAGCTAAAGCTATAGGATTTATCCCAGGTACGGGAATGTATGTACCAAGTCTATATACAATTAGAGCTCCTAATGTAAATAATATTCTTTGACGAAGTTCGGTTGCTTGACCTAAAACTCCAAATACGCTCTCATTTGCCATAGGTTAAATCTCAGATTTCTCTGTTGTTATTTTATTTGCTCTTATTAATTCAACTATTTTTACCGTACCACCAGTTTTTTCTACTGCAGCTTTAGCTGATCCTGAAGAAGCTGTAACTTCGATGTCTATTTTTGTCTTTAATAAACCTTTTCCTAACAATTTAATTTTTTGATTAATTTTTTTTATAATCCCGTTTTTTAATAAAACATCAGCATTAATTAGTTCTTTTGGGTCAATCTTTTTTTCACTTATTAAACTTTCAATTTTACTTAAATTAATTTCTGCACTCTCAACACGAAATATATTTTTAAATCCTCTTTTTGGAAGACGTCTATGTATCGGCATTTGTCCGCCTTCAAATCCTTTTATCGCTACACCAGATCTTGCCTTTTGACCTTTGTGACCTTGACCAGATGTTTTGCCAGTTCCAGAACCAATCCCTCTTCCAATTCTTTTTCTATTTTTAACAGCATTTTGATTATCACTAATTTCATTTAACTTCACAGATATACTCCTACCTAGTCTTTTAATTAAAAGTTAATTTACCTTAACTAAATGTTTAACTTTATTAATCATTCCTCTAACACAAGGAGTGTCTTCTAAATCACGACTTCTACCAATTTTATTTAATCCAAGTCCTATCAATGTTTTTCTTTGATAAGATTTTCTACCTATCGGACTTTTTTCTTGAGTTACATTGACAAGTTTTTTATCTGACATTTTAATACCTATTTAGCTTCTACTATTTCTTGTTCTGGTTGTTCATCAGCTTTTACATAATTTCCAAAGACATCTGATACTTTTTTACCCCTTTTATTTGCTATACTCCTAGGAGAAGCCATTGAATTAAACGCATCAAATGTAGCTTTAATCATATTATGAGGATTTGAAGTACCAATTGATTTTGCAACGATATCCTGTATTCCCAAAGTTTCAAAAACTGCTCTCATTGGACCACCAGCAATTATACCAGTACCTGCTGGAGCACTCCTCAATACAACTCTACCAGCACCATAATGTCCCTTCATGTCGTGGTGAAGAGTTCTACCTTCTTTAAGTGGAACTTTTACCATATTTTTTTTTGCATCATCTGTAGCTTTTTTTATTGCTTCAGGGACTTCCTTAGCTTTTCCAGTTCCAAAGCCGACCTTGCCCCTGACGTCACCAACAACGACAAGCGCTGCAAAACCAAATCTACGTCCACCTTTAACGACTTTAGCAACCCTATTAATACCAACTAATTTATCAACTAAATCACTGTCTTCTTTAAGATTTTTTTTATCTTGCTTTTCTTTTCTTACCATTTGAAACCCCTAAAAATTTAATCCTGCTTCTCTAGCTGCTTCAGCTAAACATTTAACTCTTCCATGATATATATATCCACCTCTGTCAAAAACAACGTTTTCTACACCTTGTTTCTTAGCTTTTTGGGCTATTAAGGTACCAACTAGTGTAGCAACTTCTTTAGTACTACCGTTTTTAAATTTACTCTTAATATCACTTTCTAGACTAGAAGCGGAAGTTATTGTTTTTCTATTAACATCATCAATTATTTGACTATAGATATGTTTACCTGATCTAAAAACCGATAACCTCAACTTACCTATAGATTTCTTTTTTAAAGAAATCCGATTTCTTTGCTTTCTTCGATCGTGCAATGATATAAAATTACTCATTTTGTCCTCTATTTTTTCTTACCTTCTTTACGTAAAATGAATTCATCAGCATAACGAATTCCTTTGCCTTTAAATGGTTCTGGAGGTCTTTTTGACCTTATAACAGCCGCAAATTGTCCAAGCTTTTGTTTATCATTTCCAGATATTGTAAATTTAGTATTACCGTCCATTTTTATATCCATTCCATCAGGAACTGTCATTTCTACTGGGTGACTAAGACCTAAGCTGAGAGATAATTTATTATTTTGAAGAGTACCTCTGTAACCTACACCAACAATTTCCATATTTTTTGAAAAACCAATGCTAACACCTTTTACAATATTATTAATGAGTGCTCTGCTTGTCCCCCATAAAGCTCTTCCTTTTGAACTTTTATCTATTGGAGTAACAGTTATTTTGCCGTCGGATATATCTACAACTACCGCCTTATCTACAGATATACTAAGTTCACCTTTGGCACCTTTAGCAGAAATAGTGTTACCATCTTGAATTACATCAACTCCTTTTGGAATTTCAATAATAGATTGACCAACTCTAGACATAATTTTTAACTCCTAAAATACTTGGCATAGAACTTCACCACCAACTTTTGCAACTCTAGCTTCATTATCACTCATAACACCTCTGGGTGTAGATAATATCGAAATCCCCAAACCATTATACGTCTTGGCTAAATCATTTATTCCAGAATATACTCTTCGACCAGGGGTTGAAACCCTTTTGATTTCACTAATAACCGGTTTACCATCAAAATACTTTAGTTCTATTTTAAATTCATGAATACCCGGTCTTTTCTCAATTTGAGAAAAATTACGAATATAACCCTCTCTTTTGAGGACATCTAAAACGTTAGCCCTGAATCTAGAGGCTGGCGCGTCAACAACAGACATTTGAGCTGATTGACCATTTCTAATTCTAGTTAACATATCCCCAAGTGTATCACTCATAGACATAATTATTACCTTTCTACCAACTTGATTTTACCATACCTGGAATTTGTCCAGATAAAGCTAATTCTCTTAATGCAATACGTGACATTTTTACTTTTCTGTAGTAACCACGCGGCCTACCTGTAATTAAACATCTATTTCTAACCCTTATTTTTGCACCATTACGAGGCATTTCCGATAACTTTAATTGTGCTTCAAATCTTTGTTCGATTGGCAACGATCTATCACTACAAATCTCTTTCAATCTAGTTCGCCTAGAATGATTTTTCTTAACTTGTTTTTCTCTACTTAAATTCTTTTGAATGGCGCTTTTTTTAGCCATATTAATCTCCTTAGTTTATTAAGCTGATATAAAGGGAAAATCGAAACCCTTGAGCAGTTCTTTAGCTTCATCATCAGTTTTTGCTGTCGTAACAAAAATAATATCCATTCCTCTAGCATTATCAACGTTGTCATATTCTATCTCAGGGAAAACAAATTGTTCTTTTAGACCCATTGCATAATTACCATTTCCATCAAAACTATTTGCATTTATTCCTCTGAAATCTCTTACCCTAGGAAGAGCTATATTTATAAATCTATCGATAAACTCATACATTTTTTGCTTTCTTAACGTAACTTTTACACCAATTGGCATACCTTCACGTAATTTAAAACTTGCATTTGCTTTTTTAGACTTGGTTATTATTGGCTTTTGTCCAGTGATTGCTGTTAATTCACTGACTGCTGAATCTATTTTTTTACTATCTTTAACAGCCTCACCAACACCCATATTTATAACAACCTTATCGAGTTTTGGAATTTGCATTGGATTATCATATTTGAATTTTTCAGCCAAATTTTTAATAATCTCATTATTATATTTTTCTTGTAGTCGAGCTGTCATTTATTATCTCCAATTATTTGTCTAGTAAAGAGTCTGATACAACAGAGAATCTTTTTTTAATACCATCTTCAATCTTAAACTTAACTCTAGTAGCCTTACCTGTCTCTGGATCAACGTGAGCCACGTTAGATATATGAATTGAAGCTTCTATTTCATCGATTTTACCTGGAGTTTCTTGTGTTGGCTTTCTGTGTCGCTTAACTATGTTAACACCTTGAACTAATACTCTTTCTTTTTCTTTTAAGACTGAGGTTATATTCCCAGTTTTACCTTTATCTTTTCCAGTTAATACAATGACGGCGTCACCTTTTTTAATTTTCAATTTTTTATTCATTATAAAACTTCCGGGGCTAGTGAAACTATTTTCATAAATTGCCTGCCTCGTAATTCACGAGTTACAGGACCAAAAATCCTTGTTCCGATTGGTTCATTACTTTTGTTGACTAAAACAGCTGCATTTTTATCAAATCTTATACAGGTACCATCATTACGACGAACTTCTTTAGCAGTCCTAACTATTACAGCTCTATGGACGTCACCTTTTTTAACTTTACCTCTTGGAATAGCTTCTTTAATTGAAACAACTATTACATCACCCACACCTGCGGTTTTTCTACCTGAACCACCTAAAACTTTAATACATTGAACTTTCCTGGCTCCTGAATTGTCAGCAACTTCCAAGTTACTTTGCATCTGTATCATAATATATCTCCTATAAAGATTAGATTAGTAAATAACTTCGAAACGCTTGTTTTTTGAAATAGGCGCACATTCTTTTATACTAACCACATCACCTTCTTTAAATTTATTTTCACTATCATGCGCGGAAAATTTTTTAGATTTTGTAACGAACTTTTTATACATTGGATGCATTATTCTTCTTTCAACAATAACAGTAATTGTTTTGTCAGCCTTGTGACTTACAACCTTGCCCTGTAATATTCTTTTTGGCATTTAAGCTTCCTTACCTTGAGTTGTTACATTGCTATTTAATAGTGTCTTTATACAAGCTATCTCTCTTCTAACTTGTCTAAACCTAGCTGGGTTTTCATTCTGACCATTTGTTACTTGAAAACGTAGATTAAATTGTTCTTTCCTTAACAAAGTCATCTGCTGTTTAAGTTCATCATTTGTTTTTACTTTTAAATCCTTGGCTTTATGTCTGGCCATTTTATCCTCTTTTAAAACTATTCACCTAATCTTTTTACAACTTTAGTATGCATTGGAAGCTTTGCTGCTGCTAAGCTAAGTGCTTGTTTTGCATCAATTTCAGATACTCCATCCAATTCAAACATAATTCTACCTGGCTTAACTCTACATACCCAGAATTCAGGTGAACCCTTACCTTTACCCATTCTCACTTCGGCAGGTTTACTAGAAACAGGAATATCAGGAAATATCCTAATCCATACACGACCAGCTCTTCTAAGATGTCTAGTTATAGCTCGCCTAGCAGATTCAATTTGCCTAGCAGTAACTCTTTCAGGCTCTGTAGCCTTAAGACCAAAGGAACCAAAGTTTAACTTAGTACCACCTTTAGCTAAACCATGAATTCTACCTTTATGAGCTTTTCTAAATTTAGTTCTTTTAGGTTGTAACATTAGATTTATCCTTGATCTGCAGGTTTATTATTTGTAGCTTTAATTGATCCTGCCATACGTTTATCTTGAGCCATTGGATCATGTTCCATAACTTCACCTTTGAATATCCATACTTTTACGCCAGTGGCACCATAAGTTGTAAATGCAGTAGACTCAGCATAGTCAACATCAGCTCTTAAAGTATGCAATGGAACTCTTCCTTCTCTATACCATTCTGTTCTTGCTATCTCTGCTCCACCTAATCTTCCAGCACAGTTTATTCTAATACCTTCTGCACCTAGACGCATTGACCCTTGTACAGCTCTTTTCATCGCTCTTCTAAATGCAACCCTTCTTTCAAGTTGTTGCGCTATACCATCAGCAACTAATTTAGCATCAAGTTCTGGTTTTCTGATTTCAACAATGTTTAAGCTAACTTCAGAACCACTTTGTTTTGCTAAATGATTTCTTAATGTTTCTATATCTTGACCTTTTTTACCTATAACTAAACCTGGTCTACCTGCGTATATAGTAATACGAGCTCTTCCTGCTGGTCTTTCTATAACAATTTTACTAACTGCTGCAGATTTTAATTTTTCAAAAAGATACTTCCTTAGATTTATGTCTTGATGCAAAAGATCAGCATAGGATCTTCCACCAAACCATCTTGAGTCCCAAGTTCTATTAATACCTAACCTTAAACCTGTTGGTTGTGATTTCTGACCCATTTTATATACCTTCCTTTTCTGATAAAAGAATAGTGAGATGAGAAAATGGTTTAATAATTTTAGCTCCACGCCCTCTTGCTCTTGCATGAAAACGTTTCATTACCACACCTTTACCAACATATGCCTCTTTTACAATTAATTTATCGATATCTAATGAATGATTATTTTCTGCATTAGCAATTGCTGATCTAAGTGCTTTTTCAACATCATTTGATATTCTTCTTTTAGAAAATTGTAGAATGGATAAAGCCTTAGAAGCATCTTGTTTTCTTATCATTTGAGCCACAAGATTCAATTTTTGAGGACTAACACGAATATTTCTCAAAATAACTTTTGCCTCATTATCAAGCTCTCTACGTTTATTTTTTTCTTTACTCATAATTTTTTCCTAACGCTTAGCTTTTTTATCAGCTGTATGACCGTAAAATGTTCTTGTTGGAGAAAATTCTCCCAATTTATGACCAACCATATTCTCACTTATAGTAACAGGAATAAACTTTTTACCATTATAAACTCCAAATGTTAGACCAACAAATTGAGGCATAACAGTTGATCTTCTTGACCAAGTCTTAATAACATCATTCCTGCCTGATTCACGTGCTACATCTGCTTTTTTTAACAAATAACCGTCCACAAATGGACCTTTCCATATAGATCTTGACATATAAATACCCTACGCTTTTCTTCTTCTTATAATTAATTTATCTGTTCTTTTGTTATTTCGTGTCCTATTTCCTTTAGTACCCTTACCCCAAGGAGTAACTGGATGCCTACCTCCTGATGTTCTTCCTTCACCACCACCATGTGGGTGATCAACAGGATTCATTGCAACTCCTCTAACAGTAGGTCTTCTACCTAACCATCTGCTTCTCCCTGCTTTTCCTAAATTGGTATTTTGATTATCAGGGTTGGAAACAGCACCAATGGAACACATACATGATGACAAAACAAACCTTACTTCACCTGAAGTTAATCTTAATATCGAATAAGAGAGATCTTTACCAATTAATTGAACATATGATCCGGCAGACCTCGCTATTTGGCCACCTTTTCCAGGCTTAAGCTCGATATTATGAATAATAGTACCCACAGGTACCGCAGATAATGGCATTGCATTACCAGGTTTAATATCAGCCTTTTGTGAAGACACCACTTTATCGCCCACATTTATTCGCTGAGGTGCAATTATATAATTTAATTCACCATCTTCGTACTTAATCAAAGCAATGAAAGCAGTTCTATTAGGATCGTATTCTATTCTCTCAACTGTAGCTTGCATGTCAAATTTTGTTCTTCTAAAATCTATGATTCGGTAACGCCTTTTATGGCCTCCACCCCTTTGCCACATTGTTACTTGCCCAGAATTATTTCTACCTCCAGCTTTATTTAAACCTTCAGTCAATTTTTTAATAGGCTTACCTTTAAACAGGTCTGATTTATCAACTAAAACTAGACCTCTCTGCCCCGGTGTATTTGGTTTATATTTTTTTAAGGCCATCCTAAGCTCCTACCGACAAATCAATTGTATTTCCTGGAGCTAAAGTGACTATAGCTTTTTTAGTATCGATTCTTTTTCCAAGTATACCTTTAAATCTTTTAGTCTTACCTTTTAATAAAATAGTATTGACTGTTAAAACTTTAACTGAGAATATTTTTTCAACAGATGATTTGATATCTATTTTATTAGCAGTTAAAGGTACAGCAAATACTATTTTATTGAATTCTGATAACTGAGTAGCTTTTTCTGTTACTAATGGATTAAGAATAACTTGATAAGCCTTATTAATATTAATTCTTGGGTCTACTTTTTTTCTAGCTCTTATACTCATACAAAACGCTCCTCAACTAACTTCACAGCATCATCAATAATAATTAAATTCTCTTTTCGAATTATATCGTAGACATTTAAACCGGAGTGAACAAGGACGTCAATGTGCTTGATGTTATTAGTAGCTTGAATAAAGTTTTGTTCAACTTTATTACCAACAATAACTAAAGCGTTACTCATACCCATCGAATCAAGTTTCTTTTTTAAAGAAGAAGACTTTCCATCACATTTAGAACCCTCTAAAACAACAATCTTACCTAATTTTGCTTTATCTGATAATGCAGAACGTAAGCCAAGCATTCTAACTTTTTTGTTTAGACTATGAGCATGTGAGTGCACAACAGGACCATGTGCCATTCCACCTCCTCTAAATTGCGATACAGCACCGGATCCATGCCTAGCTTTTCCAGTACCTTTTTGCTTATACATTTTAGCGGTTGTCATTTTCACATCACTACGTGTCTGAACTTTATGATTACCAAGTCTTCTTTTAGCTAACTGCCACCTTACAACTCTTGCCATTATATCGGATCTAGGTTCAACTCCAAAAACATTGTCATTAAGGTCAATATCTTTGCCTGGCTTATTATCTAAGTTTACTGTTTTAAGCTTCAATGTCTCCTCCAGTATTATCTGACTTAACATTATTTTCAGCTGTCAGATTACTGACTGTCTCAGCAGAAACTTTAACATCTTCATTTTGAATTAAACCTGCAGGATAAGGCGCACCGTCTGGCAAGCTATGCTTACAAGCATCACTTAAAAGAACAATACCATTTTTAGAACCTGGAACAGAACCTTCTACAAGTATTAGGCTTTCATCTTCGATTAATCTAATTACAGTCAAATTTTGAGTTGTTATACGTTTATTACCATACTGACCAGCCATTTTCTTTCCCTTCCAAACTCTTCCAGGATCTTGGCTGTTACCAGTTGAACCATGCGCTCTGTGACTGACTGAGACACCGTGACTTGCCATCATCCCACCAAAATTATGTCGTTTCATTGAACCAGCAAAACCTTTTCCCTGAGATGTACCCACTACATCAACTTTTTGCCCAACCACATAATGATTTACAGAAATTTTATCACCTACATTTAAAATCGCATCTTCAGAGACAACAAATTCAGCTAACTTTTCTTTTGGTTCCATTTTTGCTTTTGAAAAAACACCTTTCATAGGTTTCGTAGTATGCTTAGGCTTGCGTGAACCAAAACCTAATTGAACTGCCAAGTAACCGTCTCTATCTTTAGATCTAGTAGAAACAACTTCTACATTATCCAGTTTTAAAACAGTCACAGGTATATGCTCACCTGCATCATTAAACACTCTTGACATACCTAATTTTCTTACAATAACACCGCAGCGCATAATAATTTCCTTTAAATTTTAATTTCCACATCAACGCCCGATGCTAAGTCCAACTTCATGAGCGCATCTACAGTTTGTGGAGTAGGCTCTACAATATCCAAGACTCTTTTATGCGTTCGCATTTCAAATTGTTCCCTACTTTTCTTATCTACATGAGGACCACGTAAAACGGTAAACCTATTTAAAGAAGTAGGAAGAGGAATTGGACCCCGCACTTTCGCACCAGTTCTTCTAGCAGTATTAACTATTTCAGCCGTAGACTGATCTAGTATCCTATGATCGAATGCCTTAAGTCTAATTCTTATATTCTGGCTTTCCATAAATTATCCTTATTCCACTAATTACTATTTATCACTTAAGACTGTATGCTTGATA
>CAZFKZ010000036.1:0-18252 GCA_964519035.1 uncultured Rhodobacterales bacterium
GAGCAAGAGTAGCAAGTTCTCGTCTTCTGCCAATTTGAATATTTCCATTTCTATCGGCACATGCGGCATGAAAAACAAAAACATCTAACTGAACAGCGGGCAGAAGCAAAATAGGTTCATCCTTAACACCTGAAAAATTCATAGGGTTTTGGATAACCTGCCAGTCTTTTCGATGTTTTTGAATATCTGAACCTATAACACCTCTCAAAGGCATAAAAGGGACTGATTTTTCTGTAGCTTGAAGTTGTGCGTGTAAAGCAGGACAAGTAGAATCTTTAATAACTAGATCATTGTGCTCTACAGCATGTGAAAATTGAGGAGCTAAGCCAAACTCTCCTAACGTAACGGCTGCAGCTTCAATTTCAGAAACACAACCACTTCCTATTAACATATCACCTTGAATTGTTGTTAAAGGTAGGCAATAAAGCCTCAAATCTTTAACGCCTTTTCTTATTAATGCTTTAGTAAAATGCATTGGTACACCCGAGTAATCTGCAGGTATACCTAGAAGAGATCCGTTAGAAACTTCATTGACTAATTCTTTTAAAGACAATTGATCAAATGGGTTCATAATTTCACCTTATATTCCGCTTCAAATATTTTTTTAATAATTACTTTTTATTCCTTTTTGGGAATTTAATATTGATTTCTTTAATATTGTTTCTTCACTACAGCCTAGAAAACATATACTGCTTAATCTTTTTAAATTTGCTTTGGCTTTATCTAATTTTCCTAGGGTGATGTACATTTCTCCTTGATATTCAAGAGCACCTTTATGCTTTGGATCAATGTCTAATGCCTTCTCATAATTGACAGCTGCTAATTTCATATTTCCCATTTTTCTGTATGAGAACCCCAAATAATTATAAATATCAGCGTCTTTTTTTTGATTTTCTTCAGCTTTATTTAAATTTTCAACAGCAGCTTTAAATGATTTTTTTTTAATTAATTTTAAAGCATCATAATAATAAGTAGATTTAGATATACTATCACTTGAATTTCCTGAATCTGAACCAGCACTATAGACAGGATGACTAAATAATATAATAAGTAAGGATAAAATTATTTTTGATTTAAAGTAATTATAAAATTTTAGAGGTCGCAATTGTATTCTCCTATGTTTGATCTATATTAGTATATATATATTAAAAATATTTTCTAGGGCTCGAATGAAATACCTCTTAATAATATCAGTGTCATTATTCTTTTTAAACTTCAATAAGGTTTATAGTGATGTTCTACCCAATGATATATTCTCATCTGCAGAAGTCGTTGAACTACAGATGACATCTTTACAAACAAATTCAAAAATTAATAACTCAGGTATTTATCAATGCTGGCTTTTTGCCCATCCAGAAAATAAAAAGTATACTGGACCATTTACCAATTTTAAAAGCATGATTTCTGATACATCTTACAACATTTTATTAAATTCTTTAAAATTTAAGACTAAGTTATTATCAAAAAATGAAAAAATTACAAAATTTTCAGTAGATGTAGACGCTTATGATAATAAACGTTACAATTTGACGTGGGTTTTAGAAAAAACTTACTTAAACAAAGATTGTATGAATTGCTGGATGACCACATCAGTTACACAGCCAAAATTTATAGGTCAATTAAATTAAATTATAATAAAGAGGCAAAGATGAAAACAGCAAAAGATTACCTTAAAGAAGCTAACCTTGTCGTTAAAAAAATAGATGTTAATGAAGCGATTGAAAAACATAAGTCAAATTCTTCAATTTTTATTGATGTAAGAGATAGTGCAGATGTCAAAAAGACTGGAACTATTCTTAATGGTTTAGAAATACCTAGAGGTCTAATTGAATTTGTAGCTGACGAAGCCACTCCACTTTATAATGAGGCTCTTAAAAAGGATGCGGAAATTATATTAATTTGTGGAGTTGGAGGACAAGCGGCTTTAGCTGGAAAAACATTAATAGAAATGGGCTATAATAATGTTTTGAATGTTGGAGGTATTCCTGAGTGGGAAAAAAATGGCGGTCCAATGCAAAAATAAAAAATATCTATTTGATATGGTTTAATAATGATTAATAAAACAATTGGTATTCTAATGCCTGGAGATATGGGGCATGGATGCGGCAAGGCATTTATAGATAATAATTTTAAAGTAGTTTCTTGCCTAGTTGGAAGAAGTGATAGAACACGAAAATTATCTCATAACGCTGGCATCATTGATCTAAAAACTATCGAAAACGTAATTAAGTCGGCAGATATAATTCTTTCGATTTTGCCACCCGAGTCAGCACTTAAGCAATCTAAAATTGTAAACGATATCATTCTCAAAGTTAAAAAAAATATTACCTATGTTGACTGTAACGCTACATCTCCTAAAACTGCAAAACTAATTGATAAAAGTATATCATCTGAGTTTTGTAATTTTATTGATGCTGGTATTATAGGATTAAATCCCATTGTTGAAAATGGAAATACTAGATTATATGTTTCTGGTCCAAACACTAAACCAGTAAAAGTTCTTCATGGCAAAGGTTTTATCATAAAAGATTTAGGTAAAGAGATTGGTAAGGCTTCGGCAATGAAAATGATTTATGCCAGCGCTACGAAAGGGACATTTGCACTTCATGCTGCAGTATTAACTGCAGCTCATAAACTAAATTTATCATCCGATTATTTTGAAGAATTAGAATATAGTAAACCCGATATATTACAGGCCATGCAAAGGATGGTTCCTAGAATCCCGTTAGATGCTGCACGTTGGGAAGGTGAAATGTTTGAAATTGCTGAAACTTTTTCTGATGCAGGAGTTACACCAAAGTTTCATCAAGGCTCGGCCGAAATAATGTCTTTGGCTAATAAAACTCCAATTGCTAACGAAACTAGAGAAACCGTTGATGTTAATAGAACCTTAATTCAAGCCTTAGATATGTATGTTGATGCCCTAAAAAAATAACATATCTTATTTATATATTTTGTTTTAATTAACATATACATTAATCAGACTCGATCAATCCTAACTCAACAGACTGATTAATTATGCGAGAGAATGTTTTACAATATTTTAATACTAAGTTTTTTTACGGTTGGATTATTGTTGGAGTAGCTAATTTAGGGATATTCTCAAGCGGCCCAGGTCAATCTCATACCTTTAGCGTTTTTGTTGGCCCTATTAGTAAAGATTTAGGATTATCAAATGCCTCGATTGCGTCAGCTTACGGTCTTGCAACTTTGATCGCTGCATTTTTACTACCATATATGGGAAAAATAATTGATAAATATGGATCTAGAAATAGCCTTATAATCATAAGTATAATTTTAGGAATTTCATGCATTTTTTTCGGAGCAGCATCAAATTTTCTAATGTTAACAGTTGGGTTTGGCTTTTTAAGATTTTTTGGTCAAGGCTCCTTAATGCTTGGATGCGCAAATATGGTTTCTCAATGGTTCGATACTAAAAGAGGTTTTGCAATGAGCTTAATGGCTCTTGGATTTGGTATATCAATGGCCATACACCCCCCATTATCACAATGGTTAATTGAGCAATTTGGTTGGAAATACGCTTGGGTGATTTTAGGAATCTCTACGTGGATAATTATGGTTCCTTCTTTATATATTTTAGCTTGGAACTCCCCTGAAAGTGTTGGACTTAGACCAGATGGAACAAATAAATCTGGTTCTGCACAAAATGATTTAAAGGAAATTGAAGGTCTGAATTTATCTGAAGCTATGAAAGAAAGGTCCTTCTACATATTAAGTGCTATGTGGTTTGGTATGGCTATGCTTGTAACTACACTTCATTTTTATCAAGTAACTATATTAACAAGCCAAGGGATTACAACCGAATTTGCAGCAGGAATTTTTTCTGTCTCGGCTATCGCCATGGTTTTATTTATGCCTTTTGTAGGCAAATTATTTGACAATTATCCTACGAAATATGTTTTAGCGTTAGGCTTAGCAATAAATAGCATTTCTTTATTGTGTATTACTTTTGCCAATAATGAATTATTAGCGATAGTATATGCAATATTTTTTGGTATTAACAACGCCATTAGCATGACTATGTTTGGTTATATCTGGCCAAGATACTTTGGAAGAAAACACCTAGGCAGCATCCAAGGAACTGGACAAATGATTGGTGTTATTGGAGCTTCCTTGGGGCCTTTACCTGTTGGATTTGCCATTGACTATATAGGAAGTTCGTTAGTAACTATTAGATATTTATCTATTTATCCAATAATTATAGCTATAGTTACTATAATTTTCCTAAAGTCGCCTTCTTCACTTTCTATAAATAAAAAACTTGAATAAATTTTTATATTAAAATTGGAAAAGATAATTGATAAATCTTTTTAAGTCACAATCTAATAACTTCAAAGCTATAATTGCTATGATTATTGCTGTTTTCAGTGTGACATTAATGAGTGTTCAAGCCAAATTAATCGGTATTGATTACCATCCTACTCAAATTACTTTCGCACGTGGCCTAGTGGTTTTAATTTTTTTAGCTCCTCTCATATATAGATTAGGCGGATTAAATTTTCTAAAAACTAAAAAACCAGTTTTACATTTCTTTAGAAGTATCGCAGGACTTGTTGGTAATTTGATGTTCTTCTTTGCTTTTCAAAGATTGCCTGTAGCAGACGTAACTGTCATTTCTCAAGCAGTGCCTATATTTTCTTGTATTTTAGCTATTATTTTTCTTAATGAGATAATTAGATGGAGGAGATGGACTGCAATTTTGATTGGTTTCCTTGGTGTAATAATAGCAATAAATCCTTCAGGCGAAATTGCTTTAGCATCAATATACGCTTTAGTAGCTACTTTAATGTGGTCAATTACTATTGTTTTTTTAAGGTTATTAGGAACTACTGAGCATCCTGTTAAGACAGTTTTTTATTTTATGTTAATCAGTGTTATTATAACTTCTTTTTTCCAACCTTTTTTATGGAAACAACCTTCATTCAATGTGATTTTGTTATTTTTTGGACTTGGAACTACTGCATTCGTAACTCAGATACTGATGACATACGCATTGCAAAAAGCACCAGCCTCAATAGTTAGCCCTTTTAATTACACAGGTATAATTTGGGCAATAGTTTTTGATTATATTATATGGAATACAACCCCCGTCATGACAACAATTATCGGAGGTTCAATTATTACTATTACTGGTATTTATATATTTAGAAGAGAAGCTACAAAGAAAACTATATAAATTTATTTTTAAATTTATATATTAAAACTATCTTAAAAAAAATAAACCCAACTATTGGCATAACGATCATACCTATACTCAATGGAATGAATTCGCCAATAGAGCCTAAAAGAATGCCTCCAAATGTCAATGATCCAAATGATACGCTTGACCACCATGTTAAAACTCGAGCTCTATACAAATCATCAACTTCAAGTTGAATAATAGTTTGAGTACCAATACCAACTGCAGTTGTACTAAAACCTACTATGGTAAACGCAAATGCCATTAAATACATATCAGTAAAAAATCCAAGAACAAAACTTGTAGTTAAACCTAATAGGAGCATAGGAATAAGCTTTTGTTCAATTTTTAGATCATCTTTTTTCCTAACACCTATCCAAATAGAAGCTAATAAAGCTCCAAAACCAGCAGTTGCTGTAATTAAAGATAAGCCAAGACTTCCATTATCAAGTATTTCTCCAGCTATTGTGGGTTGGATTTCTAACATTCCTCTTACAAAAAAAGCACTTACAAATACAATAAATAAACCTTTTAAAATTATTGGTGTTTTTAAAGCTACCTGCCCACCTTCTATCAAACGGTCAAAATAGTTTTTACTAACGTCTACAGCTTTTTTTCTCTCTCTTAAGGGCATATACATAAGGACTGGAATTAATGGGATATATGTCAGCATAGCAATAAAGAATGTAGTTTGAAGGTCAAAAAGAGCTATTGAAAGACCTGCAAAAGCAGGCCCTACAACTCTTGATCCATTAAATGAAGCTGAGTTCAAGCCTACTGCACTGGCTAATAATTCTCGAGGAACAACAACTGAAACAAAAACTAGTCTAACTGGATGGTAACATGCACTTAACAACCCTTGAATAATAGATAAAGATGCTAATGAAAAAAGTGTATGTTTATCGATAAACTGAATATACCAAATTAACCCACCAACTAGAAACATCAACACTTTAAGGATAATACTAGCTTTTCTCATTTCCCATTTTTCAGCAAGAACTGCAAATAAAGGACCTATAATTCCTGCAGGTGCCATCAAAGCTAATGTAACAAAACTTGTCCAAAAGGTAGATTCTGTTATTTCCCAGGTTAACCAACCAACTCCAATCTTTTGTATCCAAAGACCAAGTAAAGCTAATGTATTACTCATGAAGTAGTAAGAAAATGGTCTACTTGATAAAGCGCTCATTATTTTTATATAAACTTTTCTAGAAGATCATTGAAGCCTTTATGATCTTCACAATATGGAGCATGTCCAACATCTAATAATTCCCTTGTTATTGCGTGAGGAATACTGTTTTTCAGAGAAGAAGAACGTTCTTTAGTGACAACGATATCTTCAGAAGCCGTTATTATCATGCACTCTTGAGTTACTTTGGATAAATCGTTAGAGGTATCTAAGGTTTGCATCGCCATCCCACCAGAAGTAATTGAACCCTCATTTATTTCTTCACTAATTGAGGCTAAAAAATTAAATATTTCCTTATTTTTTAATCCAGGCAACATTCTGTTAATGCGGAGCATTCCAAAATCCTTATCAGAAAGAGTTTTTCTTTCATCAAGCCTTTTACAGTAACTCTCCATTAAAGGCTTGCTAGAGGGCATTCCATAACCTTTATGTGTGCATGATAATATTAACTTTTTAACTAAAGCATTATATTGAGAGGCCATTATTTGTGCCAACATGCCACCCATAGAATGTCCAACAACATAGCACTCAAGAATATTAAGGCTTTTTAATAAATTCATAACAACTTTTGCAATATCATACATATCCATTGATGAGACGTCAGACTTTCCAAAGCCAGGGGCATCTATTGCAATAATTGAATGTTTGTCGTCAAAATATTTAAACTGGTAAGCCCAACTTTTACTATTACCATTAAAGCCATGTAAGAATAAAATTGGGATAGTGTGTTCTTTTTTTTTATACCTATAAGAAATGGATATTTCCATTTCTTCATCATAGTATAAATCTGTATTTGGCAATTGATTTAATATATCGAAATAACTCAATTTAAATGCTCCATGAGGATTAATAAAATCATATTAATCACATCTAACAAAAAAATTCATTAATATTAAATAGTTTTTGTAAGCCTTTATAATTTGATATAGTGTTTGTTAAACTAAAATTTCGGGAGGAAATAATGAAATTTATTAATAACCTTTTAATCTTAATGGTTACCTTTCTTTTGACTGGAATAGCTTCAGCAAAAGATTTAACTGTTGGTTTAAAATCAGAGCCAAGCTCTATAGACCCGCACTACCATAACCTCGGTCCTAATAATAGTTTCTCAACTCATATTTTTGATTCTTTAGTTGGTACGGATGAGAACCAACAACATTATCCCAATTTGGCAATTTCATGGAAGCCAATTGATGATACAACTTGGGAATTCAAACTGAGAAAAGGTGTTAAATGGCATGATGGCAGTGATTTTACTGCAGATGATGTTATATTCACTTCTAAACGAGCTCCCAATGTCCCAAAATCACCATCTGGATTTGGAACTTATCTTAAGGGAAAAACTTTTGTAAAGATTGACAGTCACACTGTACATATAAAGACTGCTAAACCATTTCCTCTAATGCCAAATGATATTTCAACAGTTAAAATAATATCAAAAAAACATGGAGAAGGAGCTTCTACTTCTGATTACAATAATGGTAAAGCGGCTATTGGTACTGGACCTTATAAATTTGTTGAATGGGTTCGTGGAGATAAAATTGTATTAAAAGCAAACTCAAATTATCATGGAGCTTTAAAAGCTCAACCATCATTTGATAATGTACTTTTCAAGCCAATTAAATCTGGTCCATCTAGGATAGCTGCACTTTTAGCTGGAGATGTTGACCTTATTGACAGCGTTCCTCCTTTAGATGTTGCACGATTAAAGAAAAACAATTCTTTAAAATTGATGAGTGGTCCTTCTAACAGAGTTATTTACTTACATATGGATCAATTTAGAGAAGACTCTCCTCATATCAAAGCAATTGGTGGTGGAAAAATTAAGAATCCATTAATGGATGTTAGAGTTAGAAAAGCTATTTCATTAGCAATTAATAGAGATGCCATCGTTGCAAAGGTAATGGAAGGAATTGCAGTTAAAGCAGGCCAGTTATTACCAGCAGGATTTCATGGTGTTTCTTCGAAGATGAAACCGGATCCATATGACACTAAAACTGCTAAAAAACTAATGGCTGAGGCTGGATATGGCAAAGGCTTTGAAATGACAATTCATGGACCTAATGATAGATATATTAATGACGCAAAAATTGCTGAGGCTTTAGCTCAAATGATGTCTAGAATTGGAATTAAAGCTAAAGTTGAAACTATGCCAAAAGCTGTTTATTTTAAAAGAGCATCTGCGGGTGGTCCTAACAAAAGTCCTGAATTTAGTTTTATGGTCTTAGGATGGGGTGCAGGTTCAGGTGAAGCTTCATCTCCTTTGAGAGCTTTATTGCATACTTATGACAAGTCAATTGGTATGGGAAGAGCTAACAGAGGTAGGCATTCAGATCCTGCTGTAGATGCAATAATCCAAAAAGCAGTAGCAACAGTAGATGCTGACGCCAGAGGTGCATTATTAGCTGAAGCTACCGAAATAGCTGTTGGACAAAACTATGGTGTTATCCCTATTCATTATCAAATGAATACATGGGCATCAAAGTCTTCTTATAGTTATCAACCTAGAACTGATGAAAGAACTATAATTATGGGATTAAGTAATAATTAATTTCTATTAAACTTTTTAAACCCAGAACTATCCGGTTCTGGGTTTTTATTTACTAAAATTATTTGAGTTAAATTATGGCAGAATTTATTCTAAGAAGATTAGGACAAAGCACATTAGTTTTATTTATAATGTCATTATTAGTTTTTGGTGGGGTTAACCTTGTAGGTGACCCAGTTGAAATGCTTATTAATCCAGAAGCTGATCAAGCTGAAGTTGAAAGAGTAATAAGTGAACTTGGATTAGATAAACCAGTAACTGAGCAATACTGGTATTTTTTAAAAAATGCATTTAGGGGTGATTTAGGCGACTCATTTATATATGGAGAACCTGCACTTAAGTTAATACTTGAAAAAATGCCCGCTACCTTAGAATTAGCTTTATTATCTTTATTTATCTCTCTAGTTGTAGCAATTCCATTAGGTATATATGCCGGTTATAAGCCTGAAAGTAAAGTTAGTAAAACAATAATGGCTGGGTCTATTTTAGGTTTTTCAATGCCTACATTTTGGGTTGGCATTATATTTATAATGTTTTTTGCTGTTTTTCTTGGTTGGTTTCCTACAACAGGGAGAGGTGAAATAGGAACTTTTTTAGGAATTAACAGTTCTTTATTTACCCTAAATGGTTTGTCGCATGTATTTCTTCCAGCACTAAATCTAGCACTTTTTAAAATTTCTTCAGTCATAAGATTAACGAGGGCTGGTACAAGAGAAATTATTTTACAAGATTATATAACTTTTGCTCGTGCAAAAGGCTTAACTGAAAGAAGAGTGGTTTTAGTCCATATTCTGAAAAATATCTTAATTCCCATTGTTACGGTTGTTGGATTGGAATTTGGATCTCTTATTGCTTTTTCAACGGTGACTGAAACTGTATTTGCTTGGCCTGGTATGGGAAAGTTAATAATAGATTCAATTTATAATTTAGACAGACCAGTTATTGTTGCTTACTTAATGATAATTGTTACATTTTTTGTTTTTCTAAATTTAATTGTCGATATTCTATACTCATTACTAGATCCTAGAGTTCGAGTACAAGGTAAAAACCAATGAGTACAAGAACTAGAAACTTCAAAAATTTTTGGAATGATTTTTCTGAAAGTAGAGTTGCTTTAATATCTTTCTTTATTTTCATAGTAATTTTATTTATTGCTGTTTTTGCACCTCTTGTTTCCCCAACCGATCCATACGATTTAAGTACTGTAAGTATTATGAACAGCCGTCTTCCACCAATGTCAGAAGATTTTGCTGGTAATCTGTATATTTTAGGTACTGATGGAGCAGGCAGAGATATGCTTTCATCTCTTTTTTATGGCCTTCGAATTAGCTTAGGTGTTGGTGTTTTTTCTGGAATTGTAGCACTAGTTATTGGTTCCTCACTTGGTATTTCTGCTGCTTTTTTTAGAGGCAAATATGAAATGTTTGTTATGCGTATAGTGGATATACAATTAAGTTTTCCTTCTATTTTAGTGGCATTAATAATTTTAGCATCCTTTGGAAAAGGTGTTGAAAAAACTATAATTGCATTGATTTTAGTTCAATGGGCCTATTATGCAAGAACTGCTAGAGGTACCGCTTTAGTAGAGATGAATAAAGAATATGTAGATTCAGCTAGATGTATGGGTTTCAGCAATATAAGAATAATGTTTAAACATATTCTACCAAATTGTATGGCGCCTTTAATAGTTGTTGGCACACTTCAAACAGCCCATGCAATATCTCTAGAAGCTACATTAAGCTTTTTAGGGTTAGGTCTACCAATGACCGAACCTTCACTTGGTCTTCTTATTGGTAATGGATTTGAATATATGCATAGTGGTGATTTTTGGATAAGTATTTTTCCTGGTGTAGCTCTTTTAATTACAGTAGCATCAATAAATTTAGTTGGAGATCACTTAAGAGACATGTTTAACCCACGCTTAAAAAAATAAGTTTTTAAATTATAATTTTGCTAAATCTAATATCAATTTAACTAAAACAGCTGTTCCTTTTGCAATATCGGATAACTTAGCAAATTCTTCTGGACAATGACTAAAGCCATTTTCACAAGGTATAAAAATCATTGCTGATGGAACAACCCTAGCTAGTTGAGCCGTATCATGGCCTGCTCCACTATCCATTATTTTTTTTGAAAAACCAAAATAATCACATGATTTTAGAAATGACGAAATAAGTTTTTTATCCATTTCTATATAAGGTGCAAAAGCTAAATCTGTAATTGAGACTTCATGTTCATTCATTTCATTGAGTGAAATAATTTTATTTTTAATAGCTTCTAGAAATTCATTTCTAGAGCTATTACTTACAGCTCTAAGATCAATTGTTAAGTCAACAAAACCAGGTATGATAGCGGCTGAGTTGGGATGTACATTTATTTTCCCAACGGTTGCTACAAAATGTTGATTACTTTCTTGTGAAAGTTTTAGAGCTACTTCATTTATAAAAATAATTAATTTGGATGCCACAACCAAAGAATCAGCTCTTTGGTTCATAAGAACAGTTCCGCTATGACCTGCTTGCCCAGTTATGCTTACAAGATGCCTTGATATACTAGGTATAGATCTTACAACTCCAATTTCAATTTCATCATTTTCTAAAACTTTACCTTGCTCAATATGTAATTCTAAACATGCAATAATATCTTTTACTATTGGAAGAGGCGATTTTAATAATTTTGTTTGCCCGCCTACTTTATTAATCTCTTCCCCAAGGACCCGACCCATTATGTCTGTTCTTAAAAAAATATCTTCATTTAAAAGTCCTGCTATACCTCTACTTCCAAGACAAGATATTCCCCAATCATTAAGTTCTTCTCCTAAATAATCATAGATGGCTATATTGAACGGAAGGCCAATTTTATTTTCTCTTATATATTTGATAACATTTAAAGCGGATATAATTCCAGCTATACCGTCATACCTTCCACCTGCTGGAACTGTATCTATATGAGAGCCAATTATAACTAATTCATTTGTTTTTATATTGGATTTCAAAAGACCAACTAGATTTCCAGCTTCATCTACTGAAGTTTCTAGTTCTAGTAATTCAAATTGTTTAGTTAACCAATCTCTTCCTGCATAAAATTCTTTGCTAAAAACAAGTCTAGTATAAGGTTTATTTTGTTCTGTGAGTTTTTCTAAATCATTTATGCCCTTTTCTATAAATGAAATATCAGAGAAATTTTTATAATCCATACTAATCTAACGGGTACGCTAATCTGACTGCTGTTTTTCCTACAAAAAGACGTTTTGTAGGCATAATTAGTACAGTGGTTTCGTATGGAGCCAATATAGGTTCATCATCATCATGTCCAATGATTGTACCTTTATCCAAATGGTCAAAACCTTGCCAATCTTGTTTAAATTTAAAATTTCCAGTTTTAATTGTAACTATTTCACCAACCTTAAATGATTTCATTTTCTGATCATTTTGTGAAGAAGACAAAATCTCTAAACCAAAATCATTACTCATAATACCTGCATTTTTTATAAATCTAATTGTAGTTTCTATTGCTATTGGTTCAGATGACTTTGCCCAATGTTGACCACACTCAACTAACAGAGCATTTTTAGCACTTTTAGGATCAGAAAAGCCTCCGAAATCTCTCATTCGCATACCTTCTTTATGTCCACTATCAATAATAGTAGACATATTCATTCCAACAGACTTTGCTAAAATTAAACCTTTTTCTTCCATTCCAGCCATCATTAAAGGTACACAAGGTTTTTGCATTGAATGAATATCTAATAAAAAATCTACATCTGAGAGAATTGGCCTAACTATGCGAGCTCTTTCAAATTCATTTGTTTTTTTTCTGGATAAATCATCTAGTAAGCCTGGTGCCCATAATCTATTAAAATCTTCATCAACCCATCTTGTACGGTTTGGATTTTCAGGATCATAAGCTAAATAAGCTTTTACATTCATAAAACCTAAAGAAAGCTTACCTTTAGTAGGTCTAGCATTATTTTTAAACAACCAATCTAATGCCAACGCCCCACAAGGTTCATTTCCATGAACTACAGCAGATATAAAAACATGAGGCCCTTCTTTACCAGAATCAAACGTATGAATATAATCAACACCTACATTTCCTGATTTATAAGCTGATATGTCTGGAGCTTGAATTTCAACAGGAAATTCATTTTCGTAATCTAACATGACGTCGGTCATTTATTAACCCTTTCTTTTAGTTTATCCAAGTTTTTAACGAATTTAAAAGATTACTCAAATTATGTTTTAAAGTATTAAATCCGTCATGTTTAACTCTCGTCTCTTCATTCATATAGAGCTTTCTATTAATCTCAATTTGAAGTGAATGTTTTTTTAGATTTGGATTACTATAAGCAGAGACTAATTCCGCACCTTTGTAAGGATCATTAATGGCAACCTCATACTTTAAGTCCCTAAGACATTCAACGACTTCCTTTGTAAAGCCATTATCACAACTGCTGCCGTCTTTATCTCCTATTACAAAATCTGGCCTAATAGTTCCTTGTATTTGTGTAGACATTGCAGTTGCATTGTCTTGCATTGAATGACAATTAATATGATAGAATTTACCATACTTTTGATACGTTTTATTCATTATTTTTCTAAGAGCTTCATGATAGGGCCTATGATACTTTTTTATTCTATTCATCAGTTCATCTAAAGTTATTTTATTCTTATACATCTTTTCACCTTCTGGCGGAATTTTTAACCATATTAAACCAATTCCCAACTCACTCTTAATTGAAGGTTTGAAATCTATTTCGCCAACTGTGTTATTTGGATTTATTATGTCTTTAAAGAAAAAATCTGTTTCAGCTCTATTAGGGTCAATATATGACCTTGGGAATTCTGCTTTGAGAATAACAGCTCCAATATTTGATGCAGAATCAAAAAGCTCATCAACATAAGTATCCTCAGCTTGTCTTAGTTTTGAAAAAGTAGCTTGATGATTAAAATCTGTTGGATACAACTGTCCACTGTGAGGCGAATCTAAAATTAAAGGAATAGATTGACCTTCTTCACCATCAATAGTTAATATCTTATTAGGCATAATGTATTTCCAAAGCTAATAAATCATTAATCATTATTGAATGGATGTAAAATGAATATCAATGAAAAAATTAAATCTTTAATTCCAGAAATGAAGAACTGGAGGCACCACATACATGAAAATCCTGAAATTGCTTATGAAGAAAAAAATACATCTAAATTTATTATGAATAAACTAAATGAGTTTGGAATTGAAACTCATGCAGACTTAGGAGGAACTGGAATAGTTGGAATAATTCACGGAAAAGATAACGGTTCTTCAAATAAATCTATTGGTATTAGAGCTGATATGGATGCTCTTCCCATGACTGAGAAAACTAATTTACCATATTCATCTAAAAACCCTGGCCGAATGCATGCTTGTGGTCACGACGGACATACTACTATGTTAATGGGTGCTGCGAAATATCTTGCTGAAACAAAGAACTTTTCTGGAACCGTTTATTGTATATTTCAGCCTGCCGAGGAAGGTGGAAATGCAGGAGCAAAATCCATGATAAATGACGGTTTGTTTACTAAATTCAATATAGATAGCGTATGGGGAATTCATAACTGGCCAGGTGTTCCAGTTGGTGAGGCAGTCGCTCATAAAGGTTTTGCAATGGCTGGAGGTGATATCATTGTCATAACAATTCAGGGGAAGGGAGGTCACGCAGCTCAACCTCAGTTTTCAAATGACCCCATTGTTTCTGCAGGCTTAACTATTACTGCACTCCAAACTTTAATATCTAGACAGCTAGATCCTTTTGAAAATTCTGTTTTATCTTTAACTAAGATTGAAGGTGGTTCAGCATTTAATGTTATCCCAGATATAGTAACCATTGGAGGAACCTTAAGGTCTACAAATAATAAAACTAGAGAAATAATGTTAGAAAAAATTAAAAATGTAGCAACTAATGCATGTGCGATTAATAATTGTAAAGTTAACGTAGAAATTCGACCTGGATATCCCCCAACAGTAAATGACCCTAAAAGCGCCGAACTTGCATCTAAAGTGTTTGAAAATTCTTTTGGTCCGAATTCTATTAATATTAAAGAAACACCAACAATGGGATCTGAAGACTTTTCATATATGTTACAAGAAAAACCTGGAGCCTATATTTGGCTTGGTTCTGGGGAGGATCATGAAAAACTTCATAGTGTCCACTATGACTTCAATGATGAATTACTCCCAATAGGAGCACAATATTGGTCAAATTTAGCAGAAACAATTTTGACTGATTAATATTAAAGTAATATTTCACCATTAATATACTTTTTTGCTTCAATAGATTTAGGTTTAATAAAAAATTCTTTACTGGAGTTTTCTTCTATAACTTTGCCTTTATTAATGAAAATAATATTTGAAGCTAGTCTCTTTGCCTGAGACATATCATGAGTGGTTAAAATAATTGAAGTTCCATTATTATTTTCTTCTAAAATAGTATCTTCAATCAATTTTAAAGAATAAGGATCTAAATTTGCAGTGGGCTCGTCAAGAAGTAATAACTTTGGCTTTAATAATAAAGCACGAGCTAACGATAACCTTTGTTTTTCTCCTCCTGATAGTAATCTTGCAGGCTTATCCATAAAATTTTCTAAACCAACTTTTTGTAGTATTGATTTAGCATCTACAGAGTTAGTTTTATTATTTAAGCTATTTATAAACTCCATATTACCCAAAACTGTCCTTCTTAATAAGACTGCAGTTTGGAAAACCATAGCTTGTTGTTTCCTAATATTCTTGTCATGTTGTTTTGAATTAAAAAGTATTTTTCCGTTGGATATAGGTATTAGACCGTTAATTGTTTGTAATAATAAACTCTTACCTGCGCCATTTGGACCTAAGATAGCTGTTATTGATCCATCATTAAATTCACAACTAATATTATTTAAGATTAGTCTATTATTAATTATAATTGATAAATCTAAAATTTTTATAGGTGTTATTTTCAAGATATGATTGTGAGTATCTTTAAACATATAACTTACTTTTAGCACTTATTTTTAAATGGATTAGTAAAAAGTTAACTGTTAGCGCAATTAGTAAAAGTATTATCCCTAAAGCTAAAGCTAAGGATAAATTACCTTTCGATGTCTCTAAAGCTATAGATGTCGTCATTACTCTAGTAAGATGATCTATATTACCACCAACAATTATAACAGCACCAACTTCAGATATAGCTCTACCAAAACCAGCTAATAAAACTGTAAAAATAGAGTATCTTGCGTCAAAAAGATAAGCCTTAACTGCTTTATCGGCTGGCACAACTAGAGACATAAAAATATTCTTATATTCTAAATGTATATCTTCTATAATTTGAGCAGACAAAGATACTATTATAGGAATTATAAGTATCATTTGCGCTATTATCATTGCAGTAGGAGTATACAAAATACCCAGCCAGCCAAAAGGACCTGATCTTGATATTGCTATATACACAATTAGTCCAACAACAACTGGCGGTAATCCCATCATAGTATTAAATATAATTAAAAGACTATCTCTAAAAACAAAATTCTTAATAGCAAGAAATGTTCCTAATGGTAAACCAATTAAACAAGATAAAAATAAAGAAATAAAGCTTACTTTCATCGAAAGCAATAAAATTTCTAATAAGTCAGCATCTAATTTAACTACTAAGTCAAAGGCCTGCTGAAATGCTTCTAATAAAATATTCACTTTAACCTTGCTTAATTATGTATACTTATGCATCATTATGTTTATTTTACATAATTACCGTAAATTTACAATATTTTATAATGGTTTAAAAATTAGTGAAAAAATTTTATATTTTTATATTTTGTTTATTTTTTATTGCTGATGACTCAATTGCAGATAATTCAATAATAGTGCAGTCCACAACATCTACTTATAATTCTGGGTTTTATGATTATATCCTTCCTATTATAAAAGAAAAAATAAATATTAAAGCACATGTCGTTTCAGTTGGTACTGGAGCGGCCTTAAAGAATGGAGCTAATTGTGATGGAGACGTCGTAATAGTTCATTCTAAAAAAAGAGAGTTAGAATTTATAGAAAAAGGTTATGGAATAAAACGAAATGATTTAATGTATAACGATTTTGTTATAGTTGGACCTAAAGTTAATTTTGCTCAAATAACAGATAAAGATAACCCAATTATTGCCTTAACCAAAATATATAATAGCAAATCTCTTTTTGTATCTAGAGGTGACGAATCTGGAACTCATAGTAAAGAAAAACATCTATGGGAAATTTCTAAGTTAAACCCTTTAAAATTTTCTGGTAAATGGTATAGGCAAACCGGTTCTGGAATGGGCGCTACTTTAAATGCAGCAGTTGGAATGGGAGCTTACACACTAACTGATAGAGCAACATGGATTAATTTTCAAAATAAATCAAATTTATCAATTATCACAGAGAGAAGTAAATTATTATCAAATCAATATGGGATTATACTTGTCAACCCTAAGAAATGCCCAAATGTTAAAGTAAAGAATGCAACAACTTTTATTAATTGGATTTTATCTGCGGAAGGTCAAAATACCATAAAAAATTTTAAAATAAAAAATCAAAATTTATTTTACCCAAATATAAATTAATTTTAACTACATTGTGTTAATGGTAAAGTGTAAGATGATTTCATTTCATGAAGTGAAATACTAGTAGACATTTTTGAGAACTCTACTTCACCTATTAATTTTTGCTGGAATATGTCATATTGTTCAATACTAGAAGCAACAATTTTTAAAAGATAATCACCATCTGAACCCGTAAGCCTATGCGCTTCAATAATTTCGTCATACTTATCAATAACATTTTGTAACTTTGCAACCCAATTTCCTGAATGATGACTAACCCGTATCGACAAGAATACAAGAACTGGTAAGTTTATTGCTTTTCTATTTAAAACAATAGTTTTAGCAGAAATAACTCCACTCTCTTCCATTTTTTTTATTCTATTCCAACAAGGTGTAGGAGAAATCCCAACTCTTTTAGAAATTTCAGACAAGGGAAGCCCAGCATTTTTTTGTATTAAAATAAGTATTTTTTTATCGATAACGTCAATCAAGATATAACCTAAAAAAGAATAATTTTCTTATTGTTTAAGATTTTTATAAATTATAGCAATAAATTTTGATTATATAAAGACTAATTAAGAAATTTTTTCTTTTAAACATTTTTATAATGATGCTGTAATACCACCATCAACATAAAGAGTATGGCCATTAACAAAGTTAGATGCATTCGAGCTAAGAAAAATACAAGCTCCTATGAGTTCTTCAACTTCACCCCAGCGACCTGCAG